>NZ_VMLJ01000034.1:0-89900 GCF_013276615.1 Streptococcus sp. 1621 | reverse complement strand
GATTTTCATTGAGTATAACCATCCAACTCTTTTAAGGAGGAGTAAATTTCTATGAATAAAAAACTCACAGATTATGTGATTGATCTGGTGGAAATTTTAAATAAACAACAAAAACAGGTTTTCTGGGGAATATTTGATATTTTGAGTATGGTGGTTTCCATCATTGTATCTTATATCTTATTCTACGGCTTGATTAATCCAGCACCTGTTGACTACATTATCTATACGAGTTTGGCCTTCTTGTTTTATCAATTGATGATTGCATTTTGGGGCTTGAATGCTAGTATTAGTCGCTACAGCAAGATCACAGATTTTATGAAAATCTTTTTTGGTGTGACTGCCAGCAGTGTCTTGTCATATAGTATCTGCTATGCCTTTTTGCCACTCTTCTCCATCCGTTTCATCATTCTCTTTATTTTGTTGAGTACGTTCTTGATTTTATTGCCACGGATTACTTGGCAGTTAATCTACTCTAAACGCAAAAAGGGAAGTGGTGATGGAGAACACCGTCGGACTTTCTTGATTGGTGCTGGTGATGGTGGAGCTCTCTTTATGGATAGTTACCAACATCCAACTAGTGAATTAGAACTTGTTGGTATTTTGGATAAGGATGCGAAGAAAAAGGGACAAAAACTTGGTGGGATTCCTGTTTTGGGTTCATATGATGAATTGCCTGAATTAGCCAAACGCCATCAAATCGAGCGTGTTATCGTTGCGATTCCGTCGCTTGACCCGTCAGAATATGAACGTATCTTGCAGATGTGTAATAAGCTGGGTGTCAAATGTTACAAGATGCCTAAGGTTGAAACGGTTGTTCAGGGACTTCACCAAGCAGGTGGAGGTTTCCAGAAGATTGATATCACAGACCTTTTGGGGCGTCAGGAAATTCGTCTTGACGAATCGCGTCTGGGCGCAGAACTGACAGGTAAGACAATCTTAGTCACAGGTGCTGGTGGCTCAATCGGTTCTGAAATCTGTCGCCAAGTTAGTCGCTTCAATCCTGAACGCATCGTCTTGCTCGGTCATGGGGAAAACTCAATCTACCTTGTTTATCATGAATTGATTCGCAAGTTCCAAGGGATTGATTATGTACCAGTGATTGCCGATATTCAAGACTATGACCGTCTCTTTCAAGTCTTTGAACAGTACAAGCCGGCTATTGTTTATCATGCGGCTGCCCACAAGCACGTTCCTATGATGGAGCGCAATCCAAAAGAAGCCTTCAAAAATAATATTCGTGGAACCTACAATGTTGCTAAGGCTGTTGATGAAGCCAAAGTACCTAAGATGGTTATGATTTCAACAGATAAGGCGGTTAATCCACCCAATGTTATGGGAGCAACCAAGCGCGTGGCTGAGTTGATTGTCACTGGCTTTAACCAACGTAGCCAATCAACCTACTGTGCAGTTCGTTTTGGGAATGTACTTGGTAGCCGTGGTAGTGTGATTCCAGTCTTTGAACGTCAGATTGCTGAAGGTGGGCCTGTAACGGTGACAGACTTCCGCATGACCCGTTACTTTATGACCATTCCAGAAGCTAGCCGTCTGGTTATCCATGCTGGTGCTTATGCCAAGGATGGAGAAGTCTTTATCCTTGATATGGGCAAACCAGTCAAGATTTATGACTTAGCCAAGAAAATGGTGCTTCTAAGTGGTCACACTGAGAGCGAAATTCCAATCGTTGAAGTTGGAATCCGTCCAGGTGAAAAACTCTACGAAGAACTCTTGGTTTCGACCGAATTGGTTGATAATCAGGTTATGGATAAGATTTTCGTTGGTAAGGTCAATGTCATGCCCCTAGAAGTCATCAATCAAAAGATTGAAGAGTTCCGAACTCTCAGTGGAGATGAATTGAAGCAAGCCATTATCGCCTTTGCCAATCAAACAACCCACGTTGAATAAAAAAGAAAAACGCATATTACCAGGTCAAAGTACCTTGGTAATATGCGTTTTGTTATGTATAGATTTACTCCATTTTCTTCTGAAATAGAGTTGTCACCCAGTCTATGTTATTGAAAATACTCTAAAACTTGTAGGGGTTTGTGGGCGATATAATCAGGCTGATAGTTTAGCAAATCTGCTTGCTCTCCAAATCCCCAAGTGACGGCCAATTTCTGAATGCCTGTTTCTTGAGCTCCCAGCATATCAAACTTGGTATCTCCGATGATGATGGCTTGTTCCGGTGCTAGTTGATGTGTCTGCAAGGCTTGGCGAATGACATCTGCCTTATGGGGGGCTTCAGGGCTGGAACCATAAATGCCATCAAAGAAATGATGGATTCCCAAGTTTTTAGTCATGTCTTGAGCGGTAGGGGTATTCTTTGTAGTGGTGATGTAAAGAGGGTAATTCTTGGATAGTTCTTGAAGTAATTCTACAATCTGAGGGAAGAGCTGAGCTTCATGGATACCTTTTGCCTTGTAGTAAGATCGGTATATCTGCACAGCCTCAGAAATTTGTTCTTTGGGCAGGCAGGTCGCAAAACTACTTTCGAGGGGCGGCCCCATAAAACCACGAATCGTTTTGGCATCAGGGCTAGACACTCCTAGCTCCTTAAAGGTATGGGTAAAGGCATTGTGAATCCCGATAGAACTGTCAACGAGGGTCCCATCCAGATCGAAAAAAATCGCTGTGATAGAGGTCATGGTTTCTCCTATTTGATAAGCTTATTCTCCGAAAATTTCTTTTTGTAAGCGACGACCAGTAGGGGTGGCAGCGAGTCCACCTTCAGCTGTTTCACGAAAGGCAGTCGGCATGCTTGACCCCACTTGGTACATGGCATCGATCACTTCATCAACAGGGATTTTAGATTCGATACCTGCCAAGGCCATGTCTGCTGCGATAAAGGCAAAGCTGGCTCCCATGGCATTGCGTTTGACACAGGGAACTTCAACCAAGCCGGCAACAGGATCACAGATGAGGCCCAGCATATTTTTAATGACAAAGGCAATAGCTTGACTGGCTTGGTAGGGTGTCCCACCTGCAGCTAGGGTCAAGGCGGCAGCACTCATAGCGGAGGCCGAACCAACCTCGGCCTGGCACCCACCCTCAGCACCTGAGATAGAGGCATTGTTTGCGATGACTAGTCCAAAAGCACCCGCAGCAAAGAGGAAATCCAGCTGTTGCTCGTGGCTGAGGTCTAATTTTTCAATAGCAGCAGTTAGAACTGAGGGCAGACAGCCAGCGCTTCCTGCGGTCGGAGTGGCACAGACCAAGCCCATTTTGGCATTGTGTTCATTGACTGCGATAGCATTTCGGGCAGCTGAGAGAATCGTGTAATCTGACAAGGTTTTTCCGTTTTTGATGTAGTGATCCAATTTGGCAGCATCTCCACCTGTCAGGCCACTACGAGATTTATTTTCATTGAGGCCAAGTTGGACAGAGGCTTTCATGACTTCCAGATTGCGTTCCATGAGAAGGAAGACTTCTTCACGTTCGCGACCGGTCAATTCAAACTCTGTTGTAATCATGAGTTCTGCGACATTTCCTTGAAAGTCCAGATCAGCTTGCTCGACCAATTCTTTGATAGAATAAAACATGCTTCCTCCTATTTAAAGAAATTGACATTGTGGAGATGAGGGATTTTTCGAATTTCTTCGATAGCCTCATCACAGTTGCGACTGTCAACTTCGATAATCATAATGGCTTTTTCACCAGCTTTTTCACGAGTGACATTCATCTGGGCGATATTGATACCATAGCGTGAAAGGGCCTCTGTTACGAGGGCAATCATGCCTGGAATATCTTGATGAACAATGATGATAGTCGGTGTATTCATATTGAGAGAGACGGCAAAGCCATTGAGTTCGGTTACCTGAATATTCCCGCCACCGATAGAAATACCAGTCACGCTGATGGTTTTGTGAGTATTTTTGACGGTAATTTTAGTGGTGTTTGGGTGAGGGGCATTGCTGTCTTTCTGAATGGTCCAGACAATCTTGATGCCGCGCTTGTGGGCAATTTCCAGGCTGTTTGGGATTTCAGGATCATCTGTATCCATGCCTAAAATACCTGCAACAAGGGCTAGGTCTGTCCCGTGACCACGATAGGTCTTGGCAAATGAGTTAAATAGTTGGAATTCGACTTCTGTCGGAGTATCATCAAAAATGGAAGAGACAATCTTCCCAATACGAACAGCTCCAGCGGTATGGCTACTAGATGGGCCAATCATAACTGGTCCGATGATATCAAAGACAGATTGAAAACGAAGTGATTTCATCAGTTTCCCCTTATAAAAATTCTTATCTCTATTATATCAAAGAATGAGGGGCTTGGCTTTAATTGTAGATGAAAACCTTTCTAATACCTCAAATAGCATAAAAATAGTATCTTTTATGACAAAAAACACCTTATTTAGGGAAATAAAAAATAATTTTGTAATATTTCTACATAAAAGTGTCAAGAAACGGTAATATTTAAAGGGTATGATAGAACTATAGAAAGAAGGAGAATTTTCAAATATGAAATCAACAACTAAAAAGATTAAAACAACTCTTGCAGGAGTAGCTGCCTTGTTTGCAGTATTTGCTCCATCATTTGTATCTGCTCAAGAATCATCAACTTACACTGTTAAAGAAGGGGATACACTTTCAGAAATCGCTGAAACTCACAACACAACAGTTGAGAAATTGGCAGAAAACAACCACATCGACAACGTTCATTTGATTTATGTTGGTCAAGAGTTGGTTATCGACGGTCCAGCAGCGCCAGTAGCCCCAGCTTCAACGACTTATGAAGCTCCAGCAGCCCAAGATGAAGCTGTTTCAGCTACAGTGGCAGAAACTACAGAGGTAGAGGAAGAAACTCCAGCAGTAAGCGAAACAGTAGCAGAAGAAACTGTTGCTTCAACTGTCAGCGGATCTGAAGCAGAAGCTAAAGAATGGATTGCACAAAAAGAATCAGGCGGTAGCTACACAGCTACAAACGGACGTTATATCGGACGTTACCAATTGACAGATTCATACTTGAACGGTGACTACTCAGCTGAAAACCAAGAACGTGTAGCAGATGCCTATGTTGCAGGACGTTACGGTTCATGGACAGCCGCTAAAAACTTCTGGCTTAATAACGGCTGGTATTAAGAAAATATAGAAAAGGAAGTCTCAATGGCTTTCTTTTTAGTTTACAAAGATGTTAACTTCACGCTCTAGCTCTGTTAGTAAGTGTTCATCTTCTACTAGTTTAGCTAAGGAGAGTCCATTCTCTATTAACTGAGCATCATTAGCACAAATGCCGATACGAATATAGGCAAACGCAAGTGTATCATACTGTTTGCTTGCTTTTGCCTCCTCTAAGAGAGTGTAGCAAAGCTGTTTGCAAAGCAACTTATCACCATTGTAAAGATAAAGAGTTGAGAGATTCAGAAGTAACATCATACGAAGCTGAAAGATAGAACTATAGTGTTTATAAACCTCTAGTCGTTCGAGAATTTTTTCGGTAATCTGATGAATATACTCTATAGGAAAAGCAAAGAGAATGGTATTAAGGACTTTGAGGTCGCTCTCATACCAAGTATCTTGTTTCTCAATCTTATCCCATAATCTATTTACAATGTTGTCAACCTTACTTGACAATTTTTCTATCCCATTTTCACGGATGTAGATAACGATTTCGAGCATATCTTGTAACTGCTGGATGGGGAAATCATGATGTGTTTTTAGATAATGTTGACATTTTTTGAGTAATTTACTTAAGTCGCTCGTACCACTAATAGAAGCCATTTTTAGAAAAGTCTGCATGATAGTTGATCGTTCACTTGGGTGGTAGAGATGGCAAATATAGTCAAACTCTTCAAAACTCATATTGATTTGCCGGAGAAGAAACTCCATATTTTCATATTTGGGAGTTGCCTTGCCACTTTCAATTTTTGATAAGCTGGTTCTTGAGAGAACCTCCCCACAGACCTCTTCTTGGGTCAATCCTTTTGACTCACGTATTTCTTTATAGACTTTTCCGAAATCATAACGCATGGGCTTTCTCCTTTTCGTGAAAAAAGTTAACAAATAATAAAATCCAATTAAAAATATTGTATCATAGTAACAGGAATAGTAAAAAAGAAAACTAAAATAATGTGTGAAAAAAGTTTTTCGCTTTTTAGTTCTTCTTGCTTTCTTATTTAGCATTGCTACGGTTTTCCCATGGAGATGGCCGATGTGATGAGTTTGTTTTTAATAAAGAAGGAAAGTGAGTCCAATGGGGAATCCTAAATAATATATAATAGGGCGGCTAAAATTATATTTTGAAATTGGTCTTATAGAGATTGAATAGAATAACCGATAGACTGGAGGTAGAAAGATATTTAAAACAATAAAATATACAGTAACGGTTTGTACTGTTTTAGCCTACATTATTTGGTTTTGGATGAGGATAAAATTAACTGATTTAATTGGACTTGTTATTGTAACACTGATGATTGAAAATTTTATTTTTTATTTTTTCAATGATAAAAAGAAAAAATAAGAATTTTTCTTGTTTACTAAAGTTAATAATCTAAATTTACCTCATCTCAATTAGCTAAATTTAATGTAGCTGTTGTTGTAGCAGGAGTAGCATTAAATGCTATCTCTTGTTAGGGGACTTAGTTCGCATATAGTAGGAAAAGTATTTTATAGTAGATTGAATTAGGAAGAGACAACGTAATTAAGATATTTGAGTCTGGGACAAAAGTCTAACCTTAAATATAAAAAGCGAACAAAAACAAGTTATATGGCACTCATAATTCTATTTTGTTCGTTTTTTTGTCTAATCTATCGATTTTAAAAACTTATAATAAAGAATTCGTAAAATCAAAATCTTTTTGTCCCAGACTCGTCTTGTTCTAACCTCAATATACTATAATATAAGTCGTCTCTACCCTATGTTGATTAGATTAAGTCGTGAATCAGGAGGTTAAGTAATGAACTACAATTTAAAATATCTTTTATCAGGAATATTTGTCCTAGTCTTTATAGGTTTCCTAGTCTGGATGCGTTATTTTAATCAGAGGAAGGAAGAAGAGCATTCGGATGTGTCTTTTGAAGCGAGGTTAGATAGTGAGGTCAAGGACTTATATAAACAACTAGGATTGGGTGAGGAGCCTCATTATTTCTTAGCCTATCGCTACCTACATCCTTGGTTTGATTTGGCGATTTTACCACCAACAGTTGAAATTTTCTTAACTAAAATAGCGTTGGTGATGGTAACTCCAGATGAACTACTGATAAGAAATATTGGGAATGGGATGACTTTCACAAGTGAGCATCATCGTGATTTGCGACAAGGCCTTATCCGCATTCCAAAATCAGAGATGAAAGAATTTGAGATTCGTAACTGGAAAAAATTTTTTGTATTTGGCGATTTTTTGACAATTAAAACAAGCCAACATAGCTATTATTTGCAGGTTAGAGATGATGGACTTCAAAAAGGAAGTCTTTCTACCAAACATTTCTCAGACTTGAAACGACAAGATTTTCTAGGATTATTGACAGATAAAAGGACATTCTGATAGACAATTGCCCTAGCGGCTTATTGTAAACTTTACAGATAAGCTGTAAATACTAGAATCCATTCAGAAAGGCAATTCCTATGAAAAATAAAATTTTAATCATTATTTATATTTTAGCCTCGCTAATCATCAATTTTCTAATCTTTTCACTTTTGCATATTGATTTTAAGTGGTGGACAACTCTGGCTATCAGTGCAGGATTTATTTACACCTACTTAAAATTTAGTAAAAAATAAAAAGAGGTTGCACTGATTAAAGAAAATTAGAATATATTAGAGGTAAACAGATAGTAGTAGGGGGATTAAGATTTCTATTGATGAGCCTGAATTTTCTTATAACGTTATCCAACAAACTGACCTATGAAACTTCAAAAATTTAAAAACCACAGGGTATTCCTTTCAACTTGATTGTATTCAAGATTGGAATTACAGTGTGGTTTTATTTAGAAGTTAGTTTTTTCTAAGCCCTTTTCTCTTTCCTTCCGTTGATAATAGGTCTCTACTTCTTTTTTGAGATGAGACAGCATAGAAGTTTCCTCGGTCAGCTCCAGAAGTGAGAAACCTTTTTGGATAAGTCTAGCGTCATCCCTACAAATCCCGATACGGGCATAGCAGATAGCAAGCCTATCGTAGTGCTTCTTTTTCTTGGCATCCTCTAGTAAAGTATAGCAGATTTGTTGACACATGTTTTTGTCTTGATGGTATAAGTAAATGGTGGACAGATTGAGTAGGATTGCCATTCGTAAGTCATATAAATGTTGGTAGTTTTTATAGACTTCTAGGCGTTGCAATATTTTTCCAGTGATGAGATGGAGGTGTTCGATGGGAAAGCTGAAAAGGATGGTATTGAGGATTTTTAGGTCGCTTTCATACCATGTATCTTGTTTTTCAATTTTTTCCCAAAGATTTTTGATAGTCTGTTTCACTTGATCTGACAGTTCCCCAGTCCCATGTTGACGGAGATAAATAACAACTTCCAGCATATCCCTGATTTCTTCTATAGGTAGGTCGTGGCGGGTCTTGAGATAGTTTTGGCATTTTTGAAATAGTTTTTCGAGTTCACTAGTCCCTAGAATTGAGCTCATATTGAGATAGGTTTGCATGATTTCTGTTCGTTGGCTTGGTTGATAGAGATGGCAGATATAGTCAAACTCTTCAAAACTCATATTGATTTGCCGGAGAAGAAACTCCATATTTTCATATTTGGGAGTTACCTTGCCGCTTTCAATCTTTGATAGGCTGGTTCTTGAGATGACATTTCCACAGACCTCTTCTTGGGTCAATCCTTTTGACTCGCGTATTTCTTTATAGACCTTTCCGAAATCATAACGCATAATTTTCTCCTTTTCGTGAAAAAAGTTAACAAATAATAAAATCCTATTAAAAATATTGTATCATAATAACAGGAATAGTAAAAAAGAAAACTAAAATAATGTGTGAAAAAAGTTAACTAATTTTAAAATAGAATAAAGAAGAGGTATACTATAGATACAAAATACAGATAGGAGGGAAAAAGTATGAATAAAAAAGTTTTTCGCTTTTTAGTTCTTCTTGCTTTCTTATTCAGCATTGCTACGGTTTTCCCATGGAACTGGCCGATATAATGCGCTAGTTGTAAAAATGAAAGGAAGGTGAGTCCAATGGACTACGATACTTGTTGATAAATTACTATAGCTGTTTTTACGGAACAGCTCTCAATAATAGGAGAAATAAATCATGAGAAAATTAGTTAAAATTGGTGTTGCATCTTTAATGGTATGTGGTATACTTGCTACTACAAATGCTTTAGCAGTATGGGTTGATGGTGGTCAATGGAACTATGGAGTAGGTTGGACAGGAACTTTTGGATATTCTGATTATTTACATTCTACTCGATCTCATACAGCAACTGTTAAGCATGGAGGTAGAATCTCTAAGGATCGTGAAGATCCCGAGGTTTGGGCTAAAGCTGCCCTTAATCAAATTCCACCAACAGGAATGGAATATTTCTATGGATTTTAAGTGAAATTCTCCCTCTTCTATTAGGAGAGGGAGAACTTTAGTGGAGGTACTTTTATGAAAAAAATCAGTCATCTTTGTATGTTTCTGCTGTTGCTGTGTACCACTTTTTTTGTTTTTAATGTAAACTACACACGTGAAGCGGTTCGGATTCGGGAAATGGGAAAGACTGTAGATTCTTTGGATTTGTATTTGAAAGATATTAACGAACCTGCAGCGTCTGTTCTTCGATTTTTTGAGGATGTATCAAAGGAGTACAAAGTCTCCATCATCAAAACAGACAGTGGTGATGAGGTAATCAAGTCTGGTGTTTTTGATAAAGATACCTTCCCCTACCAAGAGTTTGGGATTTCTTCTCTTGATTTTACCACAGATGGTGAAGGAGTCTACAGTAATAAAGAAATTTCTAATAAACTTGATACGATACCGACCTTTCTAAAAGCCAAGCCTATTCAGCTTATAACTTTTCAAACCTATATCAAGGATACATCTCGTAGTTTAAATGGTCGCTATACGATAACTTCTACACAAGAGATGGATAAGGATAGGATTGTACAGAAATGGAGCGATTTTTTCAAGATAGACCAGGCTACCTTGCTAGAGCCTACCTATAAAAGTGCAGTGGAAGTCATAAATCGAGATTTGCTTTTATCTGCCATTGTTTTTGTCTTGGCTATTTTACTTCTTGTGTTAGTAACAGTTTATCAGCCGATGATGGAGATGAAACGAGTGGGGGTTCAAAAGTTACTTGGTTTTCAAAGCGGGGCGATTTTAGCTGGTTTTGTAAAGACTAATTTTTATCTTCTCTTGGGTGGAAGTCTTGTCATTGACTTGGGACTATTTTTAGTGCTGGACTACAGGCCAAAACTTCTGTTCCCAAGTTTACTCTTATCCCAATTTCTGCTTTTACAGTTATATTTGTTCATCAGTTGGCTGACCTACCTGATGATTCAGAAAATGACAGTCAGTTCCATGTTGAAAGGTTTTTCATCTGTCAAACTTGGTCTCATCTTCAATTATGTGATGAAAATAGGGACAACTATTTTACTGACGGCCTTACTGATTGGGGTGGGCAGAAGTCTAGAACAAGAAAACAAAGAACTTGCTTATCAGCAACAGTGGGTAAGCCAAGGAAATTACCTGACCTTGGAAACCTTCAAACTCAATGATAATCTGTGGCAAGAAGAGCTAGCAGGGTCAGGGAAATCTACAGATTATTTCTACCAATTTTATCAAGACTTGCTAGCAAAAACACAAATAAACTATGTGCGAAGTGCGAGTCTTCCTATCAAACCAGTCATCAAAGCTGAACAAGTGCAGAACTACCAACTGCCTGATAAGGTAGATGTTTACTATGCTAATAGCAATTTTCTAAAGAGCAAGGGATTCAAGTTACCAGATACCGGCACTAAAAAAGTTATTTTGATGCCAGCCAGTGACAAAGGACAAGAAGGCAAGAATCAATTCTTGGGAAAATCCATCGCCTATCTTTCTCTGAGGTATGAAGATCAGCAAAAGCAAACAATAGAAGATATGGATGTAGAAATTGCCTACTATGAAGGAGATTGGTCTTTCTTCCCTTATAATAATGAGCGAAAGGAAAATCTCCACAATCCAATCATTAGTCTAGTAAATGATCAAGACATGATGTGGGAAGAAAAGACTCGCTTGTCAACGACAGGTTTAAACAACCCGATGAAAGTTGAAAATACAGAACAAAATCAAAAAGTGATTACGGAGTTAGTTGAGAAATTATCAGATGGGAATTATTTAAAATTTTCATCGATTCAAGCCATTCAACAAGAGAAAGTGGATTCTTATCGAGATGCAGTTCGAAATCTTAATATACTCTTTGCTTTGTTTGGTCTCCTTAGCATGATGATTTCCTACTTTTTACTCGTTACTACTTTCTTGTTGAAGCGCAGGGATATCATTACCAAGAAGTTTATGGGGTGGAAACTGGTCGATCGCTATCGTCCTCTCCTCGTTCTGCTCTTGCTGGGCTATAGTCTGCCTCTTCTAGTCTTGATTTTCTTTGCCCATGCGCTCTTGCCACTCCTGCTGTTTGCAGGCTTTACATGTTTGGATATACTATTTGTGCTAGGCTTGGCTTCTAGGATGGAGAAAAGAAGTCTAGTAGAGTTATTGAAAGGGGGCATCTTATGATTGAGTTGGAAAATATTACCAAAACCATTGGGGGAAAAGTGATTTTGGATAACTTATCTCTCAGGATTGATCAGGGGGATTTGGTAGCCATTGTTGGCAAGAGTGGCAGTGGTAAGTCGACCTTGTTAAATTTATTGGGTTTGATAGATGGTGATTACAGCGGACGGTATGAGATTTTTGGTCAGACAAATCTAGCGGTCAATTCTGCTAAGTCGCAAACAATAATCCGTGAACATATCTCTTATCTATTTCAAAATTTTGCCCTGATTGATGATGAAACGGTCGAGTACAATCTCATGCTGGCGCTGAAATATGTGAAATTGTCTAAGAAAGACAAGCTCAAAAAGGTGGAAGAGATTTTAGAGAGAGTAAGTTTGTCAGCTACTTTGCATCAAAAGGTCTCCGAGTTGTCTGGTGGCGAACAACAACGAATTGCAGTTGCTAGAGCCATCTTAAAACCCAGCCAGCTGATTTTAGCCGATGAACCTACAGGTTCGCTGGACCCTGAAAATAGAGATTTGGTCTTGAAGTTTCTCTTAGAGATGAATCGAGAAGGGAAAACAGTTATTATTGTGACCCACGATGCTTATGTAGCCCAACAATGTCATCGGATCATTGAATTGGGCGAGGGGAAATGAGTTCGTTCAGCTCCTTTTGACTGACTGAATACTCATGTTTTCCAGAGAGAAATAGCATAAATACGCCTAGAAATGACATTTTTATGTAGTATTTCTAGGTTTTTTTGTTTCAAATTGAAAATTTTTTCAATTTAGGCTTGACAAAGGATGAGTATAGGAGTATTATTTATACAACAAAAAAGAATAAACATAAAGGAGGCTTTGTTATGAATAAGATGAAGAAGGTGTTGATGACGATGTTTGGTTTAGTGATGCTCCCCCTACTATTTGCTTGTAGTAACAATCAATCGGCTGGAATTGAAGCCATCAAGTCCAAAGGAAAATTGGTTGTAGCCCTCAATCCAGATTTTGCTCCATTTGAATACCAAAAAGTGGTTGATGGGAAAAATCAGATTGTGGGTTCAGATATCGAATTAGCCAAGGCTATCGCAACAGAACTAGGTGTCGAATTGGAACTATCTCCCATGAGTTTTGACAATGTACTGGCTAGTGTTCAATCAGGAAAAGCCGATCTTGCCATATCTGGTGTTTCTAAGACAGATGAACGGAGCAAGGTGTTCGATTTTTCAACTCCCTACTATACTGCAAAAAATAAGCTCATTGTCAAAAAATCTGACTTGGCCACTTATCAGTCTGTAAATGACTTGGCGCAGAAAAAGGTTGGAGCGCAGAAAGGTTCGATTCAAGAAACGATGGCGAAAGATTTGCTACAAAATTCATCCCTCGTATCTCTGCCTAAAAATGGGAATTTAATTACAGATTTAAAATCAGGACAAGTGGATGCCGTTATCTTTGAAGAACCAGTTGCCAAGGGATTTGTGGAAAATAATCCTGATTTAGCAATCGCAGACCTCAATTTTGAAAAAGAGCAAGATGATTCCTACGCGGTCGCCATGAAAAAAGATAGCAAGGAATTAAAAGAGGCAGTCGATAAAACCATTCAAAAGTTGAAGGAGTCTGGAGAATTAGACAAACTCATTGAGGATGCCTTTAAAGCGTCCATTGAAAAATAGAAAGAAGGAAAAGAACATGAGTAAAGAAAAAGTAATTTTGGCCTATTCTGGCGGTTTAGACACATCAGTTGCTATTACCTGGTTAAAGAAAGATTATGATGTTGTTGCAGTTTGTATGGATGTAGGTGAAGGGAAAGACTTAGATTTCATCCATGATAAGGCTCTTAAGGTTGGAGCAGTCGAATCTTATGTCATTGATGTTAAGGACGAATTTGCTACAGATTATGTGCTAGTGGCTCTTCAGTCACATGCCTACTATGAACAAAAGTACCCCTTGGTATCTGCCTTGAGCCGCCCTCTGATTTCTAAAAAATTGGTTGAAATAGCGCATCAGACAGGAGCGACTACAATTGCTCATGGTTGTACAGGTAAGGGGAATGACCAAGTGCGTTTTGAAGTATCGATTGCAGCCTTGGATCCCAATTTAAAAGTGGTTGCGCCAGTTCGTGAATGGAAATGGTCTCGGGAGGAAGAAATTCATTATGCTAAGGAAAATGGGGTACCTGTTCCTGCTAACCTTGACAATCCCTACTCTGTCGACCAAAATCTTTGGGGACGTGCCAATGAGTGTGGTATTTTGGAAAATCCATGGAATCAGGCTCCAGAAGAAGCCTTTGGCATCACAACTTCTCCAGAGCAAGCTCCAGATACGCCAGAATACATTGAGATTGAGTTTAGTGAAGGTGTTCCAGTTTCCCTCAATGGAGAAGAGATAAAATTGGCAGATTTAATTCAAAAACTCAATGAAATAGCTGGAAAACATGGGGTCGGACGGATTGACCACGTGGAAAATCGTTTGGTTGGGATTAAATCAAGAGAGATCTATGAGTGTCCAGGTGCAGTGACCTTGCTGACAGCTCATAAGGAAATTGAGGATTTGACGCTTGTGAGAGAAGTGGCTCATTTTAAACCAATTATAGAAAATGAATTATCAAATCTCATTTATAATGCTTTGTGGTTTAGTCCGGCTACGCAAGCCTTGATTGCTTATATTAAAGAGACTCAAAAAGTTGTCAATGGGACTGCAAAAGTTAAACTCTATAAGGGAAGCGCTCAGGTCGTGGCTCGGAAATCACCAAATTCTCTTTACGATGAAAATTTGGCGACGTATACTAGTGCGGATACCTTTGACCAAGATGCGGCTGTTGGCTTTATTAAGTTGTGGGGACTTCCAACCAAGGTTCATTCTGAGGTTCAAAAAAGCGCCAAATAGGGCGATTGACTAGAGAGGTGGATGTGATATGGCTAAGAATACAAAATTATGGGGTGGTCGCTTTGAAGGTACTGTCGAAGACTGGGTAGAGCGCTTTGGTGCGAGTATATCTTTTGACCAGAAATTAGCTAAATTTGATGTGATTGGTTCCTTAGCCCACGTTCAGATGTTGGGTCAGACGGGTATTTTGAGTTTGAATGAGTCAGAAAAGATTCAAGAAGGTTTGAAAGAGCTTTTAGAAGAGCTAGAGGCAGGCCAACTTGACTTTGATATCGCAAACGAAGATATTCATATGAATATGGAAGTGTTGTTGACAGAAAAAATTGGTCCCCTTGCAGGGAAGCTACATACAGCTCGTTCTCGAAATGACCAAGTTGCGACAGATATGCACTTATATCTCAAGGAACAACTAGGTCATGTCCTAGATAAACTAGCTCATCTCAAAGGTGTTTTATTAGACTTGGCGGAAAATCATGTGGAGACAATCATGCCGGGCTATACCCATCTGCAACATGCCCAACCTATTAGTTTTGCCCACCACCTGATGGCTTACTACAATATGTTTCAAAGAGACAGTGAACGTTTTGGATTTAACCAGAAGCATACAGACCTATGCCCTCTAGGTGCGGCGGCTTTGGCGGGAACGACTTTCCCCATTGATCGCCAATTGTCTAGCGATTTGCTGGAGTTTAAGCAACCTTATACAAATTCTTTGGATGCTGTTAGTGACCGCGATTTTATCTTAGAATTTCTATCCAACGCCAGCATACTCATGATGCATATGAGCCGTTTTTGCGAAGAAATGATCAATTGGTGTAGTTTTGAGTACCAATTCATTACCTTGTCAGATACGTTTACAACAGGTTCCTCTATTATGCCACAAAAGAAAAATCCAGATATGGCTGAGTTGATTCGAGGAAAGACTGGTAGAGTTTATGGGAATCTGTTTGGACTATTGACAGTCATGAAGTCCTTGCCTTTAGCTTATAATAAGGATTTGCAAGAGGATAAGGAAGGAATGTTTGACACGGTCGAAACGATTTTAAATTCCCTTGATGTGTTGGCAGGTATGTTATCTAGCTTGCAGGTAAATAAGGAAAAAATGCAAGAGTCTACAGAGAAGGATTTTTCAAATGCGACTGAGTTGGCAGATTATTTGGCAGGAAAAGGCTTGCCATTTAGAGAAGCTCATGAGGTTGTAGGAAGATTAGTGCTAGACTCTATCAAGTCTGCTAAAAATATTCAAGATTGGACTTTGGAGGAATTGCAAACCTATCATTCCCTCATTGCCGAGGATATCTATGTCTACTTGCAACCTAAAACTGCTGTTCAAAGACGAAATTCCTTGGGAGGTACAGGATTTGACCAAGTGAAATACCAGATTGCAGTTGCTAAGAAAGCGAATGAAGCTAGAAAGTGATAGATTGATAGGTTCAGAATAAGAGGTTGGTCGATTGACAGCCTCTTTCTTATCGTTAAAAAAGTGAGAGATATTGACTTTTGAAAAAAGATGTCATAATTGAGTTGGGATAAACGTAAAAGTCATACTTTCTCGTTAAATCGTTCGGCGATTCATGGTGACATGGACACATAGTAGTAAGCACACCATGTGGCTTGGCAGAGCTAAAAACTTCTGGCTTAACAACGGATGGTATTAAGAAATAACGAACAGAATAATATGAAAAGGTCGAGGAACCCCCTCGACTTTTTTATAATTTCTTTGGTTGATAATAGGTCTCTACTTCTTTTTTGAGATGAGACAGCATAGAAGTTTCCTCGGTTAGCTCCAGAAGGGAGAAACCTTTTTGGATAAGTTTAGAATCGTCTGTACAAATCCCAATACGGACATAGCAGATAGCAAGCCTATCATAGCTTTTCTTGTTCTTGGCATCCTCCAGTAAAGTGTAGCAGATTTGCTTACACATGTTTTTATCTTGATTGTATAGATAGAGTGTGGAAAGGTTTAATAGAATTGTCATTCGCAATTCATATAAATGTGGATAGTTTTTATAGATTTCCAAGCGTTGCAATATTTTTCCAGTGATGAGATGGAGGTATTCAATGGGAAAACTGAAAAGAATGGTATTGAGGATTTTTAGGTCACTCTCATACCATGTATCTTGTTTTTCAATTTTTTTCCAAAGTTTTTTGGCAACCTGTTCTGCGTGTTCTGATAGTTCCCCTGTCCCGTGTTGACGGATATAAATGACAACTTCAAGCATGTCTCTGATTTCTTCTATAGGGAGATCGTGGTGGGTCTTGAGATAGTTTTGGCATTTTTGAAATAGTTTTTCGAGTTCACTAGCCCCTAGGATTGAGCTCATATTGAGATAGGTTTGCATAATTTCTGTGTGTTGACTTGGTTGATAAAGTTGACAGATATATTCAAACTCTTCAAAACTCATATTAATTTGCCGTAGAAGAAACTCCATGTTTTCATATTTTGGGGTTGTCTTGCCACTTTCGATTTTTGATAAGCTAGTTCTTGAGAGAACACCCCCACAGACCTCTTCTTGGGTCAGCCCCTTTGACTCACGTATTTCTTTATAGACCTTTCCGAAATCATAACGCATGATTTTCTCCTTTCCGTGAAAAAAGTTAACAAACAATAAAATCTTGTTAAAAATATTGTATCATAGCAGTGTAAAAAGTAAAAAAGAAAACTAAAATAATGTGTGAAAAAAGTTAACGTGATTTTGAAACGAGCTTAATAAGAGGTATGATGTAGGTAGAAAATAAAGATAGGAGGAAAAAGTATGAATAAAAAAGTTTTTCGCTTTCTAGTTGTTCTTGCTTTCTTATTCAGCATTGCTACGGTTTTCCCATGGAAATGGCCGATATAATGCGCTAGTTGTAAAAACGAAAGGAAGGTGAGTCCAATGGACTATTTAGTGATTACATAAGGTTTTCTGTGAATGTTAATTTTGTTTTAAAGTAGTTATTCGATAAATTTAAATTAAGTATACTTCTGATTTTTAGTTTATCACATTTGGTTTCACAGAAGTTTTAATAAATGATAACATTTAAATGGGTATCCTGTAAATGGAATAATAGAGAAGATATTAGCTATAGTAGATTAACTCTATAAAGTAAATTACTATAAATAACTGAAATCAATCGTTTTCAATATTCGGTTTGAATGATACTTGTTTCTTGTTTTGATACACAATATAAACTTAACGTTGCTTATTTTGTTAGATTTTTTAATAATTATGGAGAATAACATGAAAAAATTAATAACATCGTCTATAGTAGCATTATCATTATTTGGAGCAGTGGCTCCAACACTTGCTAATGCATCTACGATTTCTAATATAATTAGTTCAGATAAGGTGGATGAATTTACTTCCGCAGATATAAATATAATTACAAATTACGGACAGTATTCATATGATAAAAAATTGACAGAAGTTGCTTTGAAATTAGAAAATTATTTTTCGAAAAATGAATATGGAAATCCAGTTTTATACGCAACTAAAGAACAGTTAATGGAAGACTTAGAGATTACTGAGCAGGAAGCCGAAGATATATTATCTATTGCAGAATTAGATGTTAGAAAAACTCAATTTAGAGGGTTTGTCGGTTTGTATATTAATCTTGGACCTAAAATTAGAAGTATGAATGGATGGGCTGCTGCGGCTTTTGCAGGTGGCTATGTTGGTTGGTATGCCAAGGAATTAGTAGCGGCAGGACCGTGGGGAGCTGGTGTTGCTGCGCTTGTAACAGCTTCTGCTGCAGCATTAGTTAAATGGGGTGTTGAAAATGGTGTAACTGTCTTGCATCTAGGAGATCACATACCTGGCATTAGTTTGTCTTATAACGTATATATTCCATAATATGACTCATTTAAAATTTTATATCAAATCTGTTCTTAGTTCATTGGTATTTTTTATCTTTTTAATTCTTTTTATTAAAAATATATATTACTCTGCTGTAAAGATAACTATTGAAGTTATTATGACATTTTCGATAGGTAGTCTTTGTTATTCCATTTTTTGTAAAACAAATCGTGCTGCTTTTCTGCCAATTTCGGTTGTCTTATTTTTGCTGACTCTCTATTTGCTGGGAGGATAGTGTTTTAGCAGGAACTTTGTCAGTTTATACTTTTCTCTTGGAGAAATTATGATGATTGAAATTGCTATGATTGTATTAATTTCGATGGTTGTGGCATTTCTGTATTTTGTAATTACAGAATATTTTAAGAATAGTTATATTGACGGTATACTATTTCTATCATTGCTGATTTCTCATTTGATATGGGATTACTATTTTTTACCCAGTTAAGTCTCAGTGGCATTAAGTGGAGTAAATTTGCTGTCAAGATTTTTCAAAAAAAGAGAAGTCAATAGATTTGCTAGTGGATTATTAAGACGAAAGGTAAAATTGGGATAGTTAAAATGAAACATTTTTTTTGCAGGATTAGGTGAAATAAACTTTATAAATTATCTATTGTATATATGTGTAGGACTAGCCCCTCTTTTTCATATATATGTCATAGGTTCGGAACTGAGTTTTGTGAAAATAGTACTATCTATTTTGGGAGTCCTATTTGTATGTGTTTTAACTATTGCTAGAATTTATAGGAATTTTTTATATAAAGAATAGTTTGGAATGAAAAAGTGTCTTATGCAAGAGGTTGCCAGATTTGACAGCCTCTTTCTTGTCTTCTCTTACCAAGCATGTTATAATGAAAACTGCTCAAACGACCTTCAATCGTTAAGCACACACGACCTTCAATCGTGAATAAACGAATAGATGGGAGACTTACCATGAGTGATAACTCTAAAACACGTGTTGTTGTGGGGATGAGTGGTGGTGTCGATTCGTCGGTGACGGCTCTTCTTCTCAAGGAGCAGGGCTACGATGTGATCGGTATCTTCATGAAGAACTGGGACGACACAGATGAAAACGGCGTCTGTACGGCGACCGAAGATTACAAGGATGTGGCTGCGGTAGCAGACCAGATTGGCATTCCCTACTACTCTGTCAATTTTGAAAAAGAGTATTGGGACCGCGTTTTTGAGTATTTTCTAGCGGAATACCGTGCAGGGCGCACCCCAAATCCAGACGTTATGTGTAACAAGGAAATCAAGTTCAAGGCCTTTTTGGACTATGCCATGACCTTGGGAGCAGATTATGTGGCGACTGGGCATTATGCTCGAGTGGCGCGTGATGAAGATGGTACTGTTCATATGCTTCGTGGCGTGGACAATAGCAAGGATCAGACTTATTTCCTCAGCCAACTTTCGCAAGAACAACTTCAAAAAACCATGTTCCCACTGGGGCATTTGGAAAAGCCTGAAGTTCGCAGACTAGCAGAAGAAGCAGGCCTTGCGACTGCTAAGAAGAAAGACTCGACAGGGATTTGCTTTATTGGAGAAAAGAACTTTAAAAATTTCCTCAGCAACTACCTGCCAGCTCAGCCTGGTCGCATGATGACTGTGGATGGTCGCGATATGGGCGAGCATGCAGGTCTTATGTACTATACGATTGGTCAGCGTGGAGGTCTCGGTATCGGTGGGCAACACGGTGGTGACAATGCACCTTGGTTCGTTGTCGGAAAAGACCTAAGCAAGAATATTCTTTATGTAGGACAAGGATTCTACCATGATTCGCTCATGTCAACCAGCCTAGAGGCTAGTCAAGTCCGCTTTACTTGTGAGATGCCAGAGGAATTTACGCTAGAATGTACAGCAAAATTCCGCTACCGTCAGCCTGATTCTAAGGTGACCGTCCATGTCAAAGGAGATAAGGCAGAGGTTATCTTTGCAGAACCGCAACGCGCGATTACACCAGGACAGGCAGTTGTCTTTTACGAGGGCGAAGAGTGTCTAGGTGGTGGCTTGATTGACAATGCTTACCGCGATGGACAAGTTTGTCAGTACATTTAGATTGACAAATTTTCTCAATTTGCTACAATAATAAAAGCAATAGAAATGATGGTCAAAGCTCATGGATGTTGCAGGCTTTTTTGTCCTGCACTTCTTTGGAGTTTTGACTGTTTTTGTGTCGTTTAAGGGAAAGGACAAGAATGATTCAACAAGACTTTCGGACAAAAGTAGGAAATACAGTTTTTGGTGTTCGGGCGACAGCCTTGATTGTCCAAAATCACAAGCTTCTAGTCACCAAAGACAAGGGCAAGTATTACACTATTGGCGGTGCCATTCAAGTCAATGAAAGCACGGAAGACGCGATAGTCCGCGAAGTGAGGGAAGAACTGGGTGTCAAAGCTCAAGCTGGGCAACTAGCTTTCGTGGTTGAAAATCGTTTTGAACAGGACGGTATTTCCTATCACAACGTTGAGTTTCATTATTTGGTGGACTTGCTTGAAGATGCCCCATTGACCATGCAGGAAGATGAGAAAAGGCAGCCCTGTGAATGGATTGACATAGACAAGCTTGAGTGTATCAATCTAGTTCCAGCCTTTTTAAAAACAGCCCTACCAGATTGGGACGGCCAACTAAGACACATTCATCTTGAGGAATAGGAGAGAAACATGACATATAATTTTACTGAAGAATACGATATTATTGTAATTGGTGCGGGACACGCTGGGGTTGAGGCTTCCTTGGCTGCCAGCCGTATGGGCTGTAAGGTCTTGCTTGCGACCATCAACATTGAAATGCTGGCTTTCATGCCTTGTAACCCCTCTATCGGTGGTTCTGCCAAGGGAATTGTCGTGCGTGAAGTTGATGCCCTCGGTGGCGAGATGGCCAAAACCATTGACAAGACTTACATCCAGATGAAGATGCTCAACACAGGGAAGGGGCCAGCTGTCCGTGCCCTTCGTGCGCAGGCTGACAAGGAGCTTTACTCCAAGGAAATGCGCAAGACGGTTGAAAATCAAGAAAATCTGACCCTTCGTCAGACCATGATTGATGAGATTTTGGTGGAAGACGGAAAAGTTGTCGGTGTTCGTACAGCGACCCATCAAGAGTATGCTGCCAAGGCTGTTATAGTGACGACAGGGACGGCCCTCCGTGGGGAAATTATCATTGGAGACCTTAAGTATTCATCAGGTCCTAACCACAGCTTGGCTTCTATTAACCTTGCTGATAATCTCAAGGAACTGGGCCTCGAAATCGGTCGTTTCAAGACAGGAACCCCTCCACGTGTCAAGGCTTCTTCTATCAATTACGACGTGACAGAGATTCAGCCAGGGGACGAAGCGCCTAATCACTTCTCATACACGTCACGTGATGAGGATTATGTCAAAGATCAAGTGCCATGCTGGTTGACTTATACCAATGGTACCAGTCATGAGATTATTCAAAACAACCTCCACCGTGCGCCTATGTTTACAGGTGTGGTCAAGGGAGTGGGACCTCGTTACTGTCCATCGATTGAGGACAAGATTGTGCGCTTTGCGGACAAGGAACGTCACCAACTCTTCCTTGAGCCAGAAGGGCGCAATACTGAGGAAGTCTATGTTCAAGGACTTTCAACCAGTCTGCCTGAGGATGTCCAGCGTGACTTGGTTCATTCCATCAAAGGTTTGGAAAATGCTGAGATGATGCGAACTGGTTATGCCATTGAATACGACATGGTCTTGCCACACCAGTTGCGTGCGACTCTGGAAACCAAGAAAATCTCAGGACTTTTCACTGCTGGTCAAACAAATGGAACATCAGGATACGAAGAGGCAGCAGGCCAAGGGATTATCGCTGGGATCAATGCGGCTTTGAAAGTCCAAGGCAAGCCTGAGTTGATTTTGAAGCGCAGTGACGGTTATATCGGGGTGATGATTGATGACTTGGTGACCAAGGGAACCATTGAACCCTATCGTCTCTTGACAAGTCGTGCTGAATATCGCCTCATTCTCCGCCATGACAATGCTGATATGCGTTTGACTGAGATGGGACGTGAGATTGGTCTTGTGGATGATGAACGCTGGGCTCGCTTTGAAATCAAGAAAAATCAATTTGAAAATGAGATGAAGCGCCTAGACAGCATCAAACTCAAGCCAGTCAAGGAAACCAATACCAAGGTTGAGGAGATGGGCTTCAAGCCGTTGACCGATGCAGTGACAGCCAAGGAATTCCTTCGCCGTCCAGAAGTTTCTTACCAAGATGTGGTAGCCTTCATCGGACCAGCAGCAGAGGACTTGGATGACAAGATTATCGAATTGATTGAAACAGAAATCAAGTACGAAGGCTATATTTCCAAAGCTATGGACCAGGTTGCCAAGATGAAGCGCATGGAAGAAAAACGCATTCCAGCCAATATCGACTGGGATGATATTGATTCTATCGCGACAGAAGCTCGCCAGAAGTTCAAACTTATCAATCCAGAAACTATTGGTCAAGCTAGCCGTATTTCGGGAGTAAACCCAGCAGATATTTCTATTTTGATGGTGTATCTGGAAGGTAAAAATCGTAGTATTTCTAAAACTCTTCAAAAATCAAAATAATACGTCGTCGGCTTCTTACGAATGAGTTCAAAGCTTGGCTTTGATTCATCTACAGCCTCCCATAGTTCCCCGAACTATGGGAGCTAACTCAAGTTATGCTTTCGCCTAGCCTTCTAGTCTGATTTCGATTTTAATCTCAAAAGAAAGCATAGAGAAAAACAGCTCCGAAGACGGGGCTGTTTTGTTGACTTGTACTCAATGAAAATCAAAGAGCAAACTAGGAAACTAGGAAGCTAGCCGTAGGTTGCTCAAAGCATTGCTTTGAGGTTGTAGATAGAACTGACGAAGTCAGTAACATATATACGGCAAGGCGAAGCTGACGTGGTTTGAAGAGATTTTCGAAGAGTATTATTCTTCATCTGGTGTGAGGATCATCGGGATGATAATCGGTTCACGTTCGGTATTTTCATAGAGGAAGGGGCGAATAGCGTTGACAATGGCACCATTGACTGATTGCACGCTAGCGTCCTTGTTTTTCAGTGCGATACGAATGGCATTGAAGAGGATACGCTGGCTTTGGCGAATCAAGTCGCCAGACTCTCTCATGTAGACAAAGCCTCGGCTGAGGATGTCTGGACCAGACAGAATCATCTGCGATTTGAAGTCAACAGTTGCGACTGCCAGAACGACACCGTCTTCAGATAGATCGCGACGATCTTTGAGGACAGCAGCGCCGATTTCACCGATACGATTTCCATCGACATAGATATCTTGGGCGTTGAAATGACCTGCTATACGAGCTGAGTCAGCAGTGAGGGCAAGCACATCACCATTGCTCATGATAAAGATATTGTCCTTCTCAACCCCAGTATCTACCGCCAGTCCAGCGTGGACTTTTTGCATGCGGTATTCACCGTGGACAGGCATGAAGTATTTTGGCTTAATCAAGCGGAGCATGAGTTTTTGCTCTTGCTGGCCACCGTGTCCAGATGTATGGATATTGTTCACTTTACCGTGGATAACTTCGACACCAGCTTCTGAAATGATGTTAATCAGCTTGTTGACGCTAGTAGTGTTTCCAGGGATTGGACTTGAAGAGAAGATAACGGTATCACCTGGTTGGAGTTGTACCTGACGGTGAGTTCCGTTGGCGATACGAGAGAGGGCCGCCATAGGCTCACCCTGACTACCTGTACAGAGGATAAGAATCTCGCCTGCAGGGTAATCTTTGATTTCATTTGGCTCGATAAAGGTTCCCTTAGGAGCTTTGATGTAGCCAAGATCGATTCCGTTGACAATGGCCTTTTCCATGGAGCGACCAAAGACCGCAATCTTACGTCCAGTCTTAACAGCAGCTTCTGTTGCTTGCTGGAGACGGAAGATATTTGAGGCAAAGGATGCAAAGATGATACGTCCTTCAATACCTTGGATAATCTTCATGATGGACTGGCCAACGACTTTTTCAGAGTTGGTAAAGGTTGGCACTTCTGCATTTGTTGAGTCAGACAGGAGACAGAGCACGCCTTCTTCACCAAGCGCAGCCATACGGTGCAAATCTGCTGGTTCACCAACTGGTGTTAAGTCAAACTTGAAGTCACCCGTACAGACAATTTTCCCTTGAGGAGTATGAATGACAATCCCCAAAGGTTCTGGAATAGAGTGAGTCGTTCTAAAGAAAGTTGCCTTGAGATTTTTAAAGGTCAACTCAGTGTTGTGGTTGATTTCGTAAAGTTTGGCGTTGCGCAAGAGGCCGTGTTCTTCGAGTTTCCCACGGATCAAAGCCAAGGCAAGCGGTCCAGCATAGATAGGGACATTTGCTTGCTTGAGCAGGAATGGAATCCCACCGATGTGGTCCTCGTGTCCGTGGGTAATCAAAACAGCCTTGACGCGGTCGATGTTGTCTACGATGTAAGAGTAATCAGGAATAACGTAGTCGATACCCAGCAAGTCATCTTCTGGGAATTTAATCCCAGCATCGACGATGATAATCTCATCTTGGTATTCAATCCCGTAAGTGTTTTTCCCGATTTCTCCCAGACCACCGATGGCAAAAACGCCGACTTCTTCAGGTTTAAGAGTGTAGGCCATATTAGAACTCCGTAATTTCGAAGGCGCCAGTTTCTTTTTCGTAATCTAGCAATTTGTCAGACAAGAGTTCGATATACTCGATATTGTACTCTGGGCGATTTTCTTCGACAAGTTGGCGAGCAGCGATGCGACCCTCAAGTTCTGAGCTGGCATCGATGTCTAGGTAAAGTGCGCGTGTTGTTTCACGGCGTGGGCTACGTTCTTTTGTTTCTTGATAAAAAACTTTGTAAATCATATAGTTCCTTTCTATTTACAGGTCAGCTTATTCCAAACTTTTAGCATAGATTTGCTTGATTTCATTCCATTTTGTGTCTAGATTGACCTTGATTCGTTACAATTATTTCAATTATACCACAAAATGAAAAATTAGTAAAAGACGGAAACGAGAAAGTCATGGGACGATTTGCTGGGTAAGCGCTTGCAAAAATAAAGAAAATGTGTTATGTTGATAATGGAAGTGAAACTTATCGCTTGTCATAATTCCATATAGATTTTAAGTCAAGGAGGTTGCCCTATGTATAACTTATTTGCTTTTGCTATTGGAGCTCGCTTGGTAGCTTTTATTGTTTTTGTTGCTTGCGTTTATGGAGGGAATCTTCTATTTGCCAAACTAGAACGACGACAAAGCAAGTTCTTGTGGAAAATTACCTTTGTGACTCTCTACTCGCTTTTTCTCCTCCTCGTAACCTATGTCGTTTGGTTTGTATTTTACTTTGGATTAAATGCTTAGATGCCCTGCTCATGCTAGGGCCTTTTTGTTTTGGGATAAAGATAGTAAATTCATGATACAAAAATTCCACCTCTTCTATCGAGATGAGGTGGTCTTTGCATTTTTCTAAAATGACATGACAATGGAATTTTCAGTGCTTATTAGTTTTATATTAATGATTCTTCTGCTCAAAAATAGAGTTGAAGACTAAAAACAAAACAATACAAACAGATAAATCGAATGGTAAAAGGATAGTAGTAATGTTCAAATCATTGAGAATGCTGAGCAAACTGTAAGAGATGAAGACAATAAAATTTATCCTTCTAAAAATGTGTCTTTTATCTAGCATGACTTACCAAACTTTTTACGGAGATCTTTCCCAATGGTATAAGCTGCCATAAATAAAGCGATACCAACACCTGCACCAAAACCACCCTTGATTTCTTGCAATTCCTTATTAGAAATTTCACGATAGTTGTTCAAATCTTTCATCATATTAATCTCCTCCTAAAAAATAACCAGCTGCCAAACCAGAACCTACAAGTGCTGTTCCACCTGCAATAGCTTTCCAAGATACTGCTACTCCAAAGATAACCAAGGGAGCGAGACCACCATCAATATCTGATAATTCATTTTCAGATAGGGATAAAAATTGATTGTCAAGAACGTCAAAATTTGTCATTGAACTTTCCTCCTTTTTTCTTGTTCACTTTTATATTCGGAAAAGAAAAGGAAAAGTGAAAATTTTTTAAATTTTATTTGCGAATTGTTTTTGGGCTAAATATAGGCATTTTTGTTTGGGGGCAAAGAAAATTCCCATGTGCTAGCTTTTGTAGTATAATAGTAAGCAGACAAAAAGATAGGAATGTGTTATGAAAGTATTAGCTTTTGATACGTCCAGCAAGGCTCTTTCTCTCGCTATTTTAGAGGACAAGCAGGTTCTTGCCGAGACGACTATTAATATTAAGAAAAATCACAGTATTACCCTCATGCCTGCCATCGATTTTTTGATGGCAAGTTTGGACTGGACACCCAAGGACTTGGATCGAATCGTGGTGGCAGAGGGACCAGGTAGCTACACAGGCTTGCGAATCGCGGTCGCAACGGCTAAGACTTTGGCTCATACCCTGAACATTGAGTTAGTTGGTATGTCTAGCCTCTTGGCTCTGGTGCCCTACCAACAAGAAGGCTTGTTCGTTCCTTTGATGGATGCGCGTCGCAACAATGTTTACGCAGGATTTTATGAAAATGCTAAATCTGTCATGCCAGAAGCACACCTGCCCTTTGAGCGAGTGATTGAGTTAATCAAGGGGGCTAGTCAGGTAACCTTTGTCGGAGAAGTTGGCCCTTTTGTTGAGCAGATTCAAGAACACTTGCCAAGGACTAATTTCAAAGAAACCTTGCCAAATGTAGCTAATCTAGCTCTCTGGGCCTGGGACAAGGAAGCAGACTCCTTGCATGATTTTGTGCCGAATTACCTCAAACGAGTCGAGGCTGAGGAAAACTGGCTCAAGAACCATACCGAGTCTGGCGAGTCTTATATTAAACGCCTATGATAGAGATCAAACGAATCCAACATCAGCCTGACTTGGCTCAAGACATCTACGCTGTCATGGCAGCTGTTTACTCAGTCAGTCCTTGGGCACTGGAGCAAATCCAAGCAGACCTGGTTCAAGACCAGACTTGGTATGCTCTAGCTTATGATGGGGCAGAAGTGATTGGATTTTTAGCTGTGCAGGAAAATATCTTTGAGGCAGAAGTCTTGCAAATCGCTGTTAAAGGAGCCTATCAGGGTCAGGGGAT
The DNA here is from genome assembly GCF_013276615.1 of Streptococcus sp. 1621. Lineage (NCBI taxonomy): Bacteria > Bacillati > Bacillota > Bacilli > Lactobacillales > Streptococcaceae > Streptococcus > Streptococcus sp. 1621. The sequence continues at coordinate 62,443 of NZ_VMLJ01000034.1, read as the reverse complement.
TGCCTCGGCCTTGTTTGCTCAATTGCCGACAGACAAGGAGATTTTTCTCGAAGTTAGAAAGTCAAATCATCGAGCGCAAGCATTTTACAAGAAAGAAAAAATGGCAGTCATCGCGGAGAGAGTAGCCTACTACCATGATCCAGTCGAGGACGCCATTATCATGAAGAGAGAAATAGATGAAGAATAGATATATTTTAGCATTTGAGACATCCTGTGATGAGACTAGTGTTGCCGTCTTGAAAAACGACGATGAGCTCTTGTCCAATGTCATTGCTAGTCAAATTGAGAGTCACAAACGTTTTGGGGGCGTAGTGCCTGAAGTAGCCAGTCGTCACCATGTCGAGGTCATTACAGCCTGTATCGAGGAGGCTCTGGCAGAAGCAGGGATTACCGAAGAGGATGTGACAGCTGTGGCGGTTACCTATGGACCGGGCTTGGTCGGAGCCTTACTAGTCGGTTTGTCAGCTGCTAAGGCCTTTGCTTGGGCTCATGGACTTCCGCTGATTCCCGTTAACCACATGGCTGGCCACCTCATGGCCGCTCAGAGTGTGGAGCCTTTGGAGTTTCCCTTGCTAGCCCTTTTGGTTAGCGGTGGGCACACAGAGTTGGTTTATGTTTCGGAGGCTGGTGACTACAAGATTGTTGGGGAAACGCGAGATGACGCGGTTGGTGAGGCCTATGATAAGGTTGGCCGTGTCATGGGCTTGACCTATCCTGCAGGTCGTGAGATTGATGAGCTAGCTCATCAGGGGCAGGATATTTATGATTTTCCTCGAGCCATGATTAAGGAAGATAATCTGGAGTTTTCATTCTCAGGTTTGAAATCTGCCTTTATCAATCTTCACCACAATGCCGAGCAAAAGGGAGAAAGCTTGTCCACAGAGGATTTGTGTGCTTCCTTCCAAGCAGCTGTCTTGGATATTCTTATGGCAAAAACCAAGAAGGCCTTGGAGAAATACCCTGTTAAAACCCTTGTCGTGGCAGGCGGTGTGGCAGCCAATAAAGGCCTCAGAGAACGCCTAGTGGCCGAAATCACAGATGTCAAGGTTATCATCCCACCTCTGCGTCTTTGCGGAGACAATGCAGGAATGATTGCCTATGCCAGCGTCAGCGAGTGGAACAAAGAAAACTTTGCAAACTTGGACCTCAATGCCAAACCAAGTCTCGCTTTTGATACCATGGAATAAGGAGTCAGCTTAAGGCTGGCTTTTTTGCTCTCTTAAATGTCAGAATATTTTGACAAAACTATAAAAATAATGATATACTATATAAAAAATAGGAGGTGGTCAGATGATTGAGAGAATGGAATTGGGAGAATTTTACAAGGAATTGCGCTTGGCGAGAAAACTCAAGCAGTCAGATGTGGCCTGTGAGGGTCTAACAGCTTCTCAGTTGTCCAAGTTTGAACTAGGGCAGTCTATGCTGTCTGCAGATAAGTTGATTCTAGCTATCCAAGGTATAAATGTGACCTTTGATGAGTTTGGGCACAAGCTCAACAACTATCAAGAATCTCCACATATGCGAATTGGTAGAAGGGTTGTGGATCGCTTTGCCCATCAAGATATAGCTGGCTTAGAGCAACTGTTGGAGAAAATTAAGCAAGAACAGATGGCAGAGACCTATCGTCGTTTGAATGCCATTGTGATTAAAAATGCACTCCATTCCTTAGATAAAAGCTACCCGCTAACAGAGGAGGATAGCGAGTTTTTGACTACCTACCTCTACGCTATTGAGTCTTGGACCTGGTTTGAACTCTATCTTTTTTGCAATACTATGCCCTTCTTGAGCAATCAAGATCTGATCTTTTTATCAACCTCCTTACTCGAAAAATCCAAGGAATTTAAAGAGTTAGTACACAATCGATGGTATATGAAAAGTGGTTATCTTAATATCATCTCAGAACTTATGGAGCGCAAGCTATTTTCTTATATTCCAATCTTTGAAGCTGAGCTGGAGCGCATGCTCCGTCCATACGATGTTTTTGAAAAAGTATTGTGGCAGTTTTTAAAGAAAATGCAGATTTTTCTTCAAACCAAAGGAAGCAATCAAAAAGAGATTGAACACTTTATCCAATCTCTGCAAGTATTAGAAAATCCACAATTGACAGCCCTTTTTGAATTGCGTTTGCAGCAATACAAAGAGCTTATCGATTAGTTAGAAATGGGAAAAAGATAATAATATCAGCAACGATCGTCAATAATGTTAAAACTTGTTTCTTCATATTACTTCCCTCCTCATTAGTAATAACTTTATTATACCAGGGAAATAATCAAATCTACCAAAATCGCAAATCTGAAATTTCTATAAGAAAAAATATCAAATATGCGATTTTCTAAAATAAGCCAATTTCCGTGTTATACTGTCCTTGTAAAACATTTGAAGCAAATCCTAGGTCGCAGAAGTGGTTTACAAAAAAATAATCAAGGAGAAAAGAAATGCATAATCTAATGGAACTTGAATTGTTACCTGAAGAGCCAGTAATTACTGTATCACGCGAAGTTTGTAAGTGGACTTGCTCATTTACTGCTCTTTAAGAATAACTGGTTAAAATTAAGGATAGTTGATTACTAATTAACTATCCTTAATTTCATTTCAGAGATAATGTATTTATTATATTTATGGATAGATTACAAACAATGCTGAATAAAATACAAGTTGATACTTACCATAAAAATGGATGGTTATTTGTGAAGTATAGTAACAATAAACTTACACAGGGATGGAAACTTCATGTAAGCAGTCAACTAAAAGACGCTTGTAATATTTTTTATATTGTTGCACAAGAGCTGGAAAAGGAAAGATGTAACTACAAAGTTCTAGATTGTTTGGATGAGTTAAAAAAATTAAATTCTCCTAGGGAAGTTTCTCCTACTGCAAATAAGTTTATCACTATATATCCGTCTAGTAGGAAGCAGGCCAAACGAATAATATTAAATCTAAAAGAAAAGTTAGAAAAATATAAAGCTCCAAGGATTTTATCAGATTTTCAATGTGGTGAGTATTCTCCAATACATTATAGATATGGTGCGTTTAAAGCAATTAAAAATTACAATTTTTCTGAAAATAAAATTGTCTACATGATGAAAAATAGTAGAGGAGAATTAGTAGAAGATCTGAGATTAAGTTATCCATATTTGCCAGAAGGGGTTAAGGATTTATTTACTGATATGGAAAAAAATAAATTATTTAAACCCTCCCCGGAAATCCCAGAGAATCACCCTTTAAATCACTATAATATCGAGTGTATTCTAAAAAAATCCAATAGAGGAAATGTTTACAGAGCTATAGAAAAAAGTAGTAATCAGAAAGTGATAATAAAACACGCACGGCCATATGTTTATAGTTGGAATGATGGTTTCTCTGCAATTGATGAATTAAAGAGTGAAGCAGAAAATTTAAAAGTATTTCAGGACAAGTCCTATACAACAGATTTAATTGAAGAGTTTTATGTCAATGAAGATTACTTCGTAGTACAGAAGTTTATACCAGGATATAATTTTTTTGATTTAAAAAATATTGATATCGAAAAAAATGTAATCATTAATAATATAATTGATATTATTAATGATATTCATGCTGAGGGATATTTAGCAGTGGATATTTCTCCAACAAACTTTATATTTGATGATTTTGGTCGAGTTAGGTTAATAGACTTAGAAAATTTTACAAACAAAAATAATACTGTTAGAAGAGCTGCTACAAAATTCATGATAAATACTGATTGTCCCTCAAAAATCTGTACTATTCAACAGGATTATTTTGCACTTGCAATGTTGAGTTTTGCTATTATGCGCGAGCATGTTTTAATATTTGAAGGAGAGGACGTCTTATTAAATATAACTGCTTTAGATAAAATCAAGTTTTGTATGTATATTGAGAAAGAAATTGGGAACATAACTAAATCGCAATTTAATTGGTTGATGTATTTATTGAATTTAAGTGAACAAGAGAAGTTAGACCGATTCGAGAAGATGAAGTATATAGACGATTTTGAAGATAAAAATATAGAATTTCATTTAAAGAAAGTTGATTCCTCATTCAATCTTCAAATTGAAAATGAAACGCTTATTAACTATCTTCTTTCGTTAAATATGAATAGAGAAAGCAGGATACTAAATTCAAATGAATTTGGAGAATTTGTTAGTCCAATATCGTTTCAACATGGCTTATCAGGATATTTGTTTTATGTATCACATATGAGAGACATTTCTGAGAATGGTAGAATTATCGAGTGGATTATCTCTGAAGGAAATCAAAATAAAGGAAATGTGTATTTAAATGGTTGTTCAATTTTATTTGGTTCTTCCGGATATCTTTGGGTATTATTAGAGTTCTATAAAAAAATTACCAGCAACAATCCAAGTAGAGAATTGATCATAGATAAAATTAGAGATATTTATAAAGACTTGATAAGTAGTTATCAAAAAGTTGAAGTATTTGACTTTGCTTTAGGAAAGTCAGGTATTTTATTGAGTCTTATGAAATACTGTATAAATTTCAATGATGTCGATAGTATGGAATTTATTAGAGAAAAAATAGAGGAGTTATATTTATATTTTGTAGATGAGATACGAAATGTTAATAGTTTAAAAGAATGTAATTTTGCACATGGTCTAGCTGGAATTGCATACGTAATTTTAATTTATAATTCGGAATTTGAATTCAAGGTAGCTTACGAAAATAGTATTAAGGTATTCAATAATCTGTTAGAAAATTTGTTAGAAAATGAATATAGTAGACTAAATGCAACTCCTACAAATTTAGAACTATCGTGGTGCGAAGGAACTTCAGGAATCTTACTTTATTTTGAGTTATTATATGACAAAAGGTATTCAAAAATAATTTCAAGGTTTCAACAACTTGCTTTCAAATTCAATCTTATCCAGTCAAGTTGTTATTGTCATGGCTTATCCAGTTTGTTGCAAACTCTAAACTATCAGGATAAATTAAATTTACGTGAGAATGTGATTGAGATTTTATTAAGTAGATCCAAAAGAGATAAAAATGGTATTTTGGTATTTGAATGTGAAGAAAGTTCAGATACATTATTTGATTTTGGTATCGGAAATCTAGGGATTTATTGGTCTATCCTTGGGGAAAACTTCCCATTTGAATTTAAAAAGGAGTTGTGATGAAAGTATTTCTTCAAAATAGAAATTTTAGGCAATTAACCATCAACCAGTGGATTTCAACGGTTGGGGATACGATTTTTTATCTGGCTTTTTTGAATTATGTAGCAGATGCGTCTTTTGCTCCTTTGGCGATTTTACTTATCACGATTTCAGAAACCCTTCCCCAAGTTCTACAAATCTTTCTGGGAGTTTTGGCGGATTTTCAACATCATCGTGTCCTAAAATATACAATTATTAGTTTTGCAAAATTTTTGCTTTACTCTATAGTGTCCCTATCGCTTTCAGGGCAGTCTTTCTCCTTGTTGCTAGTAGCATTTATTTGTCTGATTAACCTCTTGTCTGACACATTGAGCTATTTTTCAGGCGCCATGCTCACTCCGATTTTCATTAGAATTATTGGGCAAGACCATTTGGCAGAAGCTATTGGGTTTAAACAGTCAACTGTTAGTTTAGTGAAAACAATCAGTAATATTTTAGGAGGAGTCTTACTAGGTATTCTATCCATCCAGTTTATTTCCTTACTGAACGCTCTTACATTTTTGATCGCATTTTTAGGTATCCTATTCATAAAAACTGACCTCTTGAAAGTAGAAAAAACGATTAGCTATCAAAAAGGACTCTCTGTAAAATCCTTTTGCCAGCATTTGCTCCAATCATCGAAATTGATATGGAATATGAATAAGGTGCTCTTGGTTTTGTTTATTATTTCTATTAGTCAAGCAGTGATAAATGTTACAGTTCCTGTTTCTACTCTGTTTTTGAGAAATCAACCCTTTTTGAATTTACAAACAGGTCAATCTCTTGCCTTGCTATCCACTTTTGAACTGTCAGCCCTGATTGTCGGAAGCCTTGTAAGTGGCTATCTGAAAAATATGATTTCTATAAAAACAGCTCTCTATGCCTCACTTGTCATCCAGTTGCTTCTTCTAGTAGGAGTTGCCACAGTTCGTTTTGACTGGATTCTCATCTTTAGTGCCTTGGATGCCTTTTTCGCAGGTGTTCTCTCTCCTAGATTGCAAGAACTCGTTTTTAAACAAATACCTGAGGAGTCAATGGGAGCAGTTCAATCTTCTATCGGTGCTATTACGGTTGTTTTACCTAGCTTATTTACAATAGCTTTGGTAACCATTGCTGCTAGCTTTGGAACTCTGGCAGTTAGCTTTGTTTTATTGCTATTTCTTCTAGTTGCCTTTGCCATGCTCTTGAATATTCGTGAAAGTATTTAGTGAAGAATTTCTATAATTTATGTTTGAGACTGGATTGCCAGTCTTTTTATGATGGTCAAAATCAGCAGACTTTTTTCTCTTTCCTGAATGTGTTATAATAGTCCATGCTATGGCTGGAGCCTTTTCAGCCTACTTATACTCTTCGAAAATCTCTTCAAACTGCGTCAGCTTCTATCTGCAACCTCAAAACAATGTTTTGAGCAACCTGTGGGTAGCTTTCTAGTTTGCTCTTTGATTTTCATTGAGTATTATTAAGACAATATGAGGAGAAAGATGAAAGAAAAAGGATTTTGGGAAGGGGCACAGGCAGCCATGCCAACGGCCCTTGGTTATGTCAGTATCGGGCTTGCCTGTGGGATTATCGGTGCGCCCTATGTGACACCTGTTGAGATGGGCTTGATGAGCCTCTTTGTTTATGCTGGGAGTGCCCAGTTTGCCATGCTGGCACTGATTGCGGTTCAAGCACCTGTGGCAGCTATTGCTATGACGGTCTTTTTGATTAATTTGCGTCTCTTTTTGTTGAGCTTGCACGCATCGACTTATTTCCGTCATACCAGTCTCTGGCAAAATATCGGTATGTCTAGTCTTTTGACGGATGAGACTTATGGCGTTTTGATGGGCGAATTGGCCCATGCAGACAAGGTCAATCCTATGTGGATGCACGGAAACAATCTCAACAGCTATGTGGCTTGGTTTGTGGGAACAGTTGTCGGAACGGCTCTGGGTGGCCTGCTGCCAAATCCAGAAATCTTTGGCTTGGATTTTGCCCTGGTTGGGATGTTCATCGGAATTTTTGCTTCGCAATTCCAGATTATGCAAAGACGGATTCCTGTCCGCAATCTGCTCATTATCCTAGCAGTTGTTGCGGTATCATTCTTTTTACTCTTGACAGTGGTGTCTCAGTCGCTAGCTGTTCTGTTTGCGACGCTACTTGGTTGTACAATGGGGGTGGTTTTAGATGGTCAGTAAGTATCTTTTATTAGCAGTTATTTTCTCTGGCTTGGTGACCTGGATTCCCCGTATGATTCCCTTCATCTTGGTCAAGTATAAGGGCTTGCCTGCAATCGTTGAGCGTTTTTTGAAATTTTTGCCCGTTTCCATTATCTTTGCCTTGATTCTTTCAAGCGTAGTGACAGGTAAGGTTGGGAGCCTTCCTCAAATTAAATGGCTAGACTTCTTAGCCGTCTTTCCAACAGCTTGGGTAGCCTTTCGCTACCGCAATCTAGTCGGAACAGTTCTCTTTGGAGTGGTCTTAATTGCAGTCTTGCGTTTGATCTTTTAATACTCTTCGAAAATCTCTTCAAACCACGTCAGCTTTGCCTTTCCGTAGGTATATGTAACTGACTTCGTCAGTTCTANNAAACAGTGTTTTGAGCAACCTACGGCTAGCTTTCTAGTTTGCTCTTTGATTTTCATTGAGTATAAATTAGCCATAAAGAAAACTTATCACAGAGATAGATATCATATAATGGCGTAAATGCTCTTTTTCTGTTAAGATTATAAGGTATTCTATTTTGGAGGAAATGACATGAAAAAAATCGTTAAATACTCATCTCTTGCTGCCCTAGGGCTTGTTGCTGCAGGTGTGCTTGCGGCTTGCTCAGGTGGTGCTAAGAAAGAAGGAGAAGTAGCTAGCAAGAAAGAAATCATCGTTGCAACCAATGGCTCGCCAAAACCATTTATTTATGAAGAAAATGGCGAATTGACTGGTTACGAGATTGAAGTCGTTCGCGCTATCTTTAAAGATTCTGACAAATATAATGTCAAGTTTGAAAAGACAGAATGGTCAGGTGTCTTTGCTGGTCTTGACGCTGACCGTTACAATATGGCTGTCAACAATCTTAGCTACACTAAAGAACGTGCGGAAAAATACCTTTATGCCGCACCAATTGCCCAAAACCCTAATGTCCTTGTAGTGAAGAAAGACGACTCTAGCATCAAGTCTCTTGCTGATATCGGTGGAAAATCGACGGAAGTCGTTCAAGCCACTACATCAGCTAAGCAGTTAGAAGCATACAACGCTGAACACCCGGACAACCCAACTATCCTTAACTATACTAAGGCAGACTTCCAACAAATCATGGTACGTTTGAGCGATGGCCAATTTGATTACAAGATTTTTGATAAAATCGGTGTTGAAACAGTGATCAAGAACCAAGGTTTGGATAACTTGAAAGTTATCGAACTTCCAAGCGACCAACAACCTTACGTTTACCCACTTCTTGCTCAAGGTCAAGATGAGTTGAAATCATTTGTAGACAAACGCATCAAAGAACTTTATAAAGATGGAACTCTTGAAAAATTGTCTAAACAATTCTTCGGCGACACTTATCTACCAGCAGAAGCTGATATTAAATAATTTTTTGAAGTCATCCATTCTGAGTAAGATGGGTGATTTCTCAGTTTTTAGGGATATAGCTTTAAACTATATATCTGACTATCTAATAACAATTTGTGAAATCAAACAAATTGTGAGATACTAGTACGGTATTATTTTTAAGGAGAAAGAATCATGAAAATCAAAAAATGGCTTGGTGTAGCAGCCCTTGCTACAGTCGCAGGTTTGGCTCTTGCAGCTTGCGGAAACTCAGAAAAGAAAGCAGACAATGCAACAACTATCAAAATCGCAACTGTTAACCGTAGCGGTTCTGAAGAAAAACGTTGGGACAAAATCCAAGAATTGGTTAAAAAAGACGGAATCACTTTGGAATTTACAGAGTTCACAGACTACTCACAACCAAACAAGGCAACTGCTGATGGCGAAGTAGACTTGAACGCTTTCCAACACTATAACTTCTTGAACAACTGGAACAAAGAAAACGGGAAAGACCTTGTAGCGATTGCAGATACTTACATCTCTCCAATCCGCCTTTACTCAGGTTTGAATGGAAGTGACAACAAGTACACTAAAGTAGAAGAAATTCCAGCAAACGGAGAAATTGCTGTACCGAACGATGCTACAAACGAAAGCCGTGCGCTTTACTTGCTTCAATCAGCTGGCTTGATTAAATTGGATGTTTCTGGAACTGCTCTTGCAACAGTTGCTAACATCAAAGAAAATCCAAAGAACTTGAAAATCACTGAATTGGACGCTAGCCAAACAGCTCGTTCATTGTCATCAGTTGACGCTGCTGTTGTAAACAATACCTTCGTTACAGAAGCAAAATTGGACTACAAGAAAGCACTTTTCAAAGAACAAGCTGATGAAAATTCAAAACAATGGTACAATATCATCGTTGCGAAAAAAGATTGGGAAACATCACCAAAAGCTGATGCTATCAAGAAAGTGATCGCAGCTTACCACACAGATGACGTGAAAAAAGTTATCGAAGAAACATCAGACGGTTTAGATCAACCAGTTTGGTAATAAGAAACAGGGAGGTGGGAGAGAGAATTCCACCTCTTGCTTTTGTATAGAGCATGGATTGTCAGGAAGAGTAGTTCATAGAAAGGTAGAGAGAATATGGTTTTTCCTAGCGAACAAGAACAGATTGAAAAATTTGAAAAGGATCATGTAGCCCAGCATTATTTTGAGGTTTTGCGTACCTTGATTTCTAAGAAGTCGGTCTTTGCCCAACAGGTGGGTCTCAAAGAAGTTGCCAACTATCTGGGTGAGATTTTTAAGCGTGTTGGGGCTGAAGTGGAGATTGATGAGACTTATACGGCGCCCTTTGTCATGGCACATTTCAAGAGTTCGCGTCCAGATGCCAAGACCTTGATTTTCTACAACCACTATGACACTGTGCCAGCGGATGGGGATCAGGTCTGGACAGAGGATCCCTTTACGCTTTCGGTGCGCAATGGCTTCATGTATGGGCGTGGGGTTGATGATGATAAGGGTCATATCACAGCTCGTTTGAGTGCTTTGAGAAAATATATGCAGTACCACGATGACCTGCCTGTCAATATCAGTTTTATCATGGAGGGAGCGGAGGAATCGGCCTCGACAGACCTAGACAAGTATCTGGAAAAACATGCGGATAAACTCCGTGGTGCGGATTTATTGGTCTGGGAACAAGGAACCAAAAATGCCTTGGAACAGTTGGAAATTTCTGGTGGAAATAAGGGGATTGTGACCTTTGATGCCAAGGTGAAAAGCGCTGATGTGGATATCCACTCGAGTTATGGTGGTGTTGTGGAATCGGCTCCTTGGTATCTCCTTCAAGCCCTACAGTCTCTTCGTGCCGCAGATGGACGTATCTTGGTTGAAGGCTTGTACGAAGAGGTGCAAGAGCCAAATGAACGAGAAATGGCCTTGCTAGAAACTTATGGTCAACGAAACCCAGAGGAAGTTAGTCGGATCTATGGATTGGAGTTGCCTCTCTTACAGGAGGAGCGGATGGCCTTTCTAAAACGTTTCTTTTTCGAGCCAGCCCTTAATATCGAAGGGATTCAGTCAGGTTATCAAGGACAAGGAGTTAAAACGATTTTGCCAGCAGAAGCCAGTGCTAAGCTAGAGGTTCGTCTGGTTCCGGGCTTAGAACCGCATGATGTTCTGGAAAAAATTCGGAAACAGCTAGACAAAAATGGCTTTGATAAGGTAGAATTATACTATACCTTGGGAGAGATGAGCTATCGAAGCGATATGAGCGCACCAGCCATTCTCAATGTGATCGAGTTGGCTAAGAAATTCTATCCACAGGGCGTTTCAGTCTTGCCGACGACAGCGGGGACAGGGCCTATGCATACGGTCTTTGATGCCCTAGAGGTGCCTATGGTAGCCTTCGGTCTAGGAAATGCCAACAGCCGAGACCACGGTGGAGATGAAAATGTGCGAATCGCCGATTACTACACCCATATTGAATTAGTAGAGGAGCTGATTAGAAGCTATGAGTAGAGATATTATCAAGTTAGATCAGATCGATGTGACTTTTCATCAAAAGAAGAGAACCATCACAGCGGTCAAGGATGTGACTATTCACATCCAAGAAGGGGATATCTACGGAATCGTTGGATATTCTGGAGCAGGGAAATCAACCCTTGTACGGGTGATTAACCTCTTGCAAAAACCATCTACAGGGAAAATTACCATTGACGACGATGTGATTTTTGATGGCAAGGTGACCTTGACGGCAGAACAGTTGCGTCGTAAACGTCAAGATATCGGGATGATTTTCCAGCATTTTAACCTGATGAGCCAAAAGACAGCAGAGGAGAATGTAGCCTTTGCCCTTAAACATTCTGGACTCAGCAAGGAAGAAAAGAAGGCTAAAGTAGCTAAGTTGTTGGACTTGGTCGGCTTGGCAGATCGTGCTGAAAACTACCCTTCACAACTATCTGGAGGGCAAAAACAGCGTGTGGCCATTGCGCGTGCTTTGGCAAATGATCCAAAAATCTTGATTTCAGACGAGTCAACTTCTGCCCTTGACCCTAAGACAACCAAGCAGATTTTGGCCTTGTTGCAAGATTTGAACCAAAAATTAGGCTTGACAGTTGTCTTGATTACGCATGAAATGCAGATTGTCAAAGACATTGCCAACCGTGTAGCAGTTATGCAGGACGGACATTTGATTGAAGAGGGTAGTGTCCTTGAAATCTTCTCAGACCCTAAACAACCTTTAACTCAAGACTTTATCTCAACAGCCACAGGTATTGACGAAGCCATGGTCAAAATCGAGAAGCAAGAAATCGTGGAACACTTGTCTGAAAATAGCATTTTGGTACAGCTCAAGTATGCAGGTGCTTCAACAGACGAGCCACTTTTGAATGAATTGTACAAGCATTATCAAGTAACGGCTAATATTCTCTATGGGAATATCGAAATTCTTGATGGTACTCCTGTTGGAGAATTAGTTGTGGTCTTGTCAGGTGAAAAAGCAGCCTTGGCAGGTGCCCAAGAAGCCATTCGTCAAGCAGGCGTACAGCTAAAAGTATTGAAGGGAGGACAGTAAGATGGAATCATTGATTCAAACCTATTTACCAAATGTCTATAAGATGGGTTGGTCTGGTCAAGCTGGCTGGGGGACAGCTATCTACTTGACTCTTTATATGACGGTTCTTTCCTTTATCATCGGAGGTTTCTTAGGACTGGTTGCAGGGCTTTTCCTTGTCTTGACAGCTCCAGGTGGTGTCTTGGAAAATAAGGTCGTTTTCTGGATTTTGGATAAAATCACCTCTATTTTCCGTGCGGTACCATTTATCATTCTCTTGGCAGTCTTGTCACCCTTCTCTCATCTAATCGTAGGAACAAGCATTGGTCCAAATGCGGCTATCGTACCGCTATCTTTTGCGGTCTTTGCCTTCTTTGCCCGTCAAGTGCAGGTTGTCTTGGCTGAGCTAGATGGTGGTGTCATTGAGGCGGCTCAAGCGAGCGGAGCGACTTTCTGGGACATCGTGGGTGTTTACCTATCAGAAGGTCTTCCAGACTTGATCCGCGTGACAACTGTGACCTTGATTTCCCTTGTTGGGGAAACAGCTATGGCTGGTGCGGTTGGAGCCGGTGGTATCGGTAACGTAGCCATCGCTTATGGATTTAACCGCTACAATCACGATGTGACCATCTTGGCAACCATCATTATCATTTTGATTATCTTTGCAATCCAATTCTTGGGAGATTTCCTGACCAAGAAATTAAGTCATAAATAAAGAGAACTAGGCAATCTGTACATCATTCATAGGAGTTGTCGTTATAGTCAAGACTTAAAATTCTCTGTACTGGTTGCTATCAACCGTTACTTTTATGAGTTAGAGAGTTAAGAATTGTGGGGAGTCAATATGCAAAATCTGGGAGAAGTTTTTAAAGAATTGAGAAAGAGCCGGAATGTATCTCTACAGGAGGCGACGGGAGGAGAGTTTACTTATTCCATGCTGAGCAAATTTGAGCGTGGAGAAGCAGATTTATCCTCTATGAAATTGATTACTGCCTTAGATAACATCCACTCTGATTTGAATGAATTTATGTACTTGGTACGTGGTTTTTCTCAGAAAAAGGTTTTGGCTTTTCAAGAAAATCTTTGGGATTTATATGACAGAGAAGGGATTGATTCTCTCCACTCCTTGTATGAAGAGACGACTCAAAAGTATAGTTCAAGTGGTAAAAAGAGCTATCTCTTACAAATGATTCGTATCAAAAGCCTTCTCGTGTTTTTTGATTCAGAAATAAGGGCAACGGATGAAGAACTGACTTTTCTCTATGACTATTTTTTTACTATTGACATCTGGGGAAATTATGAATTGGAACTATTTTCAACGATTTCTACTTTGTTTCCTCTGCCCCTCTATTTTAAATATTCTAGGGAGATGTTACAAAAGACGGATTTATTTGGCTCTTTACCTAGTAACAAAGCTGGTATTGATACCATTTTGATGAATGGACTCTTTAAAGCGATAGAGGAAAAGGATAAATTAAAAGCAGATTATTTTATCTTTCAGATTGAAAAACGAGAATTGCCAGAATCTCAAGCTTATCTGAAAATCATTTATATGATTGCTAAAGGGTATTATGATACTATTTTTAATGTAAAAAATAAGGGTCTTGAAAAAATCCAGAGAGGCATTACAATCTTACAAGATTTAGAGTATGTAGATGGTGCAAGATACTATGAAAACTATTTTGCAAATCAGCTTTCAAATGAAGAATTGTAATATATTCTCATTACATCGACCGGTGAAAAATAAATAGGCTTGTAGATGGATTGATAATTAGCAGTTTCTAGGCGCTAGAGTTTCTATTTTCAGAAAAAATATATTACAAAAAAGTGGGGGCTCCCGCTTTTTTTGTTAGACTGGTTTCAATAGAATGTTCTTTGAAATATGGAGAAAGGCCTGTTATGAAACTATTCTTAAGACATCATTTATTTAGGATACTTACCTTATCGAGGTTTTTGAGTTCAAGTGGAGCTTATATTTATAATCTGGTATTTATCGTTTATGCTGCGAGTCTACCCTTTAAAAATATAGCAGTATTTATGGCGAATATGATTACGATTTTACCTTTCCTATTTACTTTTTATGTTGGGATTAAGGCTGATCATACTCGGAATAAAGCAGGGACAATTATCTGGGTTGGTTGTGTGCAAAGTCTGCTATTTCTTTTGATTGCTAGTGTGATTCATGATCAGAACTTCGTGACGTTTGCTTTTATCTGTATGGTTAATATCTGTTCAGATATTTTATCGGATTATACAGCAGGCCTTCGTATGCCAATTATCCAGCATAATATTTCGGAAGATAAGCTCTATGAAGCTTATTCCTTTACTCAGTTTGTTTCCTATTTATCAAATCTAGGAGGTCAAGCCTTAGGAGTGTGGTTACTCACAACAAGCCACCAAAATTTTTCTTTTGTTGCAATTGTGAATGCCGGCTTCTTTTTACTATCTTCTCTTATTTTGTTCAAAAATAGAAGAGAATTGACGTATTTGTCTGTAACGGTAGAGAATGAGTCGATTAGTTTACTTCAACAAGTTAAGGCAATCTATGCGGACATGGATGATATATTTAGACAGAGAGAAAGTAAATCATTGTTTAAAATTATTCTTGTCATTTTGGTAATGAATACTTTGGGAGGAGCTGTTGGAGGTATTTATCACTTTTACTTATTAGACCATACTATCTATCATCTCAGCTATGCTCAAGCCCTATTTTTAATTGAATGTGTTAGCTTAGGAGGAGCTATTCTTGGTAGCCTAACTCCCCATGATTATTTTGGGAAATTGTCGTTTTCAAGTTTGCTATCGCTCAATGCAATTCTGTTTGTCTTATTTGCTACTGCTAATATTTTAGAGTTTTCTCCTCTAGTAGGTGTTGCCTGCTTAGCCTTTGTCATGTATTTGATGTCGAAATCAATGCCTAAATTAGATACTCTGTTACTGTCTAACTTGAGCGCGGATGTATTAGCTAGAAGTAATAATCTCTTGAGTATGATTTTTTCTTTAACATTACCCTTGGGGATGTCTGTATTTTCCTTCTTAGCTTTGCAAGATATCAGGCTTTGTTGGTGGGTGTTTTTGGTAGTGAGTGTGATAGGGTTGATTTTATCACTAGAAAAAAGAAGTTTTTCAGGTAAAAAAGTTTAGCCTAGAAAGCTCAGGATTACTAGAAGGCCTTCCAGATTTGATTCGTGTGACGACTGTGACCTTGATTTCCCTTGTTGGTGAAACAGCTATGGCTGGTGCGGTTGGAGCTGGTGGTATTGGTAACGTAGCCATCGCTTATGGATTTAACCGCTACAATCACGATGTGACCATCTTGGCAACCATTATTATCGTTTTGATTATCTTTGCAATTCATACTCAATGAAAATCAAAGAGCAAACTAGGAAACTAGCCGCAGGTTGCTCAAAACACTGTTTTGAGGTTGGAGATAAGACTGACGAAGTCAGTTACATATACCTACGGCAAGGCGACGTTGACGTGGTTTGAAGAGATTTTCGAAGAGTATCAATTCTTGGGAGACTTCTTGACCAAGTCTTGAGCCATAAATAAAAAAGAGCCGTCTGGCTCTTTTTTATTGACTAGATTTTCTGCGCAAATTTTTTACTCAAGGTTTGTCCAATCAAGGCACCCACTAGGGCTCCGATGACTACACTTGCAACAAATAGAAGGATGGTTCCAGGATTTGGTACGACCATGATACGGTCGATATATTCTTGCGATTTTCCTCTTGCTAGAAGGGTAGCCATATAGGCTTGGGGGGCAATCCACATAAGTAAGATGGGACCAGTTGAGCTAAAGGCAAAAATAATGAAAGAAAGCAAATTTTTTGTTTGGTCCTTGTATTTTCCGAGGTTAGCTACTGCATCTGCTAGCAGGCCACAGATAATTCCAGGAAGGAAGGCACCGGCACCGTGTTTAGTTCCCAAGAAAAAGAGAGCAATAACAAGGCCGATAGTGGTAATGGCTCCAAAGCGCGGAACTTTTGCGACTAGAATCATATAGACGCTACCGCCGACAAGGGCAGTAAAAGCAGGCGCATAAAACATGTTTCCAGTTTGGTCAAAGAGATTGCCCAAAAGGACACCAATCCCCATGCAGAGGAAGTAAAGAACTGCAAAAAGCAGTGTAGTTAAGATAGATTTCTTCATGAATTGTCTCCTGATAATTTTTTCACAATTCTCATTGTATCACGGTTTGATGGGATTGTAAATGGGCACTAGAATTTTTTGAAAACGCTTGAAATATGATATAATAGTTTCATAGTTATTTTTAGGAGGATATCATGGGGAGATTTTTAGACTTTGTCTTTAATCGTTTCTTTTTAGGGATGATTGCGACAGCCTTCTTTTGGTTATTAACCTTGGTGGGAGGGATTATCCTTGGTCTAGCGCCGGCTAGTGCCACCTTGATGAGCCTATATGCAGAACATGGTTATAGCTTTCGGGAATACAGTTTGAAGGAGGCGTGGTCTCTTTATAAGCAAAATTTTGTCTCAAGCAACCTGATTTTCTATAGCTTTCTAGGAGTGGATTTGATTTTGGTCTATGGCCTGTATCTCTTGGTACAATTGCCTCATCAGACTATTATTCATTTGATTGCGACCTTTTTGAATGTTCTAGTAGTTGCCCTGATCTTTTTGGCTTATACAGTATCTTTGAAATTACAAGTTTATTTTGACTTGTCTTATCGAAATAGTCTCAAACTATCCTTGATTGGTATCTTTATGAGTCTAGCAGCTGTGGCCAAGGTTCTCCTTGGGACAGTGCTACTTGTGGCAATTGGTTACTATATGCCTGCTCTTCTTTTCTTTGTAGGAATTGGGATGTGGCATTTCTTTATCAGTGATATGTTGGAACCGGTCTATGAAAGTATCCATGAAAAATTGGCGACAAAATAGAATGAAGCAGTTTTGGCTACATACGCTTCTGAGAACCTACAGTTCAGTGATGATCATTATTATTGCGAGTTTTGCAATCTTACTCTCTTACGCTGACTGGGATTCACGGGAAAAGGAAGCCCAGAGAGTAGCCCAGCGTGTAACTGCTAGAACAGTGAGTGAAATTGAATATTACCATAGAGAGTCAACCCAGATAGCTCAGGCTTTAGTTGAAAATCAAGCTCGTATTGAGGGAATCTATAAGTACTTTAGTCTTAGCATGCCAGACTATTTTTACTGGCAATTAGAGCGGAAAGCTTCGCCTTATATATCAGTCTCTCTGCATGAAAATGTTGATGACCTCTATGTTCGAAATGATTTTGTAACTGGGGTGGCCATTGCTTTTCAAGATTACAAGGAAGTCTATGTTTCTACTAAAGACAAACGTAGTGGAGAAAAAATCAGGGCTGAAGATTTCAAACCAGCAGGAAATAGTTTTGCCATTCCGGTGTCAGATCCAGTGTCAGATCAAGGTTTAGGAGTGATTTACATCTCCTTGGACCCTGCTGTTTTATACCATGCCATTGATAATACTAGAGGTCATACTCCGATGGCAGTAACAGTGACCTCACCTTTTGATACGGAGATTTTTCATATTGGTGAGACAGTTGATAAGGAGAGTGAAAATTGGCTAGTTGGCTTAACTTCTCATGGTTATCAGGTTCAGGTGGCAGTTCCCAAAAACTTTGTTTTACAAGGAACGGTGACCAGCTCTGCTTTGATTGTGAGCTTGAGCCTGCTCTTTATTGTCATTCTTTATCTGACTTTGAGGCAGACTTTTGCTAATTACCAAAAGCAGGTAGTGGATTTAGTGGAATCCATTCAAGTCATTGCTCAAGGCGAAGAGGGGCGTCGGATTGACATTTCCGAAAAAGATCAGGAATTACTCCTAATCGCGGAGACGACCAATGATATGTTGGATCGATTGGAAAAGAATATCCATGATATTTACCAGTTAGAGCTTAGTCAAAAAGATGCCAATATGCGAGCCTTGCAGGCGCAAATCAATCCTCATTTTATGTATAATACGCTGGAGTTCTTGCGCATGTATGCAGTTATGCAGAGTCAAGATGAGTTGGCAGATATCATTTATGAATTCAGTAGTCTCTTGCGTAACAATATTTCCGACGAAAGAGAGACCCTCCTCAAACAGGAATTAGAATTTTGCCGTAAATACAGCTATCTCTGCATGGTTCGCTATCCCAAGTCCATTGCCTATGGTTTCAAGATAGATCCAGAGTTAGAGAATATGAAGATTCCCAAGTTTACCTTGCAACCGCTGGTAGAAAACTATTTCGCGCATGGTGTTGACCACAGGCGGACAGATAATGTGATTAGCATCAAGGCTCTTAAACAGGATGGTTTTGTGGAAATTTTGGTGATCGATAATGGTAGAGGAATGTCGGCTGAAAAGTTGGCAAATATTCGAGAAAAATTAAGTCAGAGACAGTTTGAACACCAAGACAGTTACAGTGATCAAAGGAAGTCTATCGGGATTGCCAATGTACATGAGCGTTTTGTGCTCTATTTTGGAGACCGCTATGCCATTACTATAGAGTCTGCGGAGCAAGCCGGTGTTCAGTATCGTATTACAATTCAAGATGAGTAGAAAGGGAGAAAATGTATAAAGTATTATTAGTAGATGATGAGTACATGGTGACAGAAGGTCTGAAACGTTTGATTCCCTTTGATAAGTGGGATATGGAGGTCGTCGCAACAGCCAGTCATGCCGATGAAGCCCTAGAATATGTTCAGGAAAATCCTGTCGATGTCATCATTTCAGATGTCAATATGCCAGACAAAACAGGGCTTGATATGATTCGGGAGATGAAAGAAATCTTACCAGATGCTGCCTATATCCTGCTCTCAGGTTATCAGGAGTTTGATTATGTAAAAAGAGCTATGAACCTTAGTGTGGTGGACTATCTGGTTAAGCCTGTTGATAAGGTAGAACTGGGAAATCTGCTGGAGAAGATTGCAGATCAGCTCGGCGAGAGAGGGAAGAAAAGTCAGACTCTTAGTCAAGAATTAGACGAGGCTGGATTTGTTAGTTATTTAAGGGATAAGGAGAACTGGTGGATAGGTTTATCCAAGGAAAAACAAGGTTCCTTCACCATTCCCTACTATGTCTTGGGTCAAGACTGGCAGATTTTCATTTCTGACCAACCCCTAGATGGTTTAGTCGTTACACCTTTTGAAGCTCCTTATCAAGAACACTTTGAACGCTGGAAGCTGAATGCTGAGAAAGCCCTCTTTTACGGTTCTGTAAATCTAAAACAGTCTCAGAGTCTCTTTGCCTATTACGAACCGATTTATAGGGTTATCATTCAGGGGAATCTCAATCAAATCGTTGAAGAGTTGAACCTTTTGGAGAAGGTGGTTCTTGAAAATACACCGCGTGTTCCGATTACCAAACAGCTTTTTATCCAGTTTGTCATGGATGTCTTTCACTTGTTTGAACATCTCAAAGCTGATGATATGACGGACATTGTCAAAACGATTCATGCTATTCAATCCTTCGATGAATTGGTTTCTTATATCAAGGAAACTCTGACCAGCTTTTTCGGTCAATACCGTATGAATGAAAATGTGGTCAGTGTGCTGGAAGTCATTGGTCGTGATTATCAGAAAGAACTTTCTCTCAAGGATATTAGTAAGGATCTTTTTATCAATCCTGTCTATCTAGGGCAGTTGATTAAGCGAGAAACCGATTCGACCTTCGCAGAGTTACTAAACAAACAACGTATTAAGGCTGCCCAGCAGCTCTTGCTTTCAACCAGTGATAGTATCGAAGATATTTGTTATGCTGTTGGTTACAGTAACCTTGGATATTTCTATAAAGTGTTCCGAAAATTGTGCGGAAAATCGCCAAAAGCCTACCGAAAACAGGTAGAAACGATACTGTAAGATTTGTATTCCTTTACAAAATGTGCTATAATAAAAATAATATTATTAGGAGGTTCTATCATGAAAAAGAAACCGATTTATCTATGGGTCTTGCTAATCTTGTCTGCCCTTATTTCAGCTATGTCTCTGTTTGGAATGTTGAGTCCCTTACCTAGCAAAGAAGCCCTTCGTGCTGCTCAGAAACAAGTTGCAGGGGTCAGTGCTCAGCAATTAGAAGACCAGCTTAATTACAACTATGGAGTAGCAGAATCAACTCATTCTATTTTTAATATGGCCTTGATTGTGCTATCTGTTATTTTAGTGGTCGTAGCGATTGTCTTCCTTATTCGTAAGAATTTACAATATGCAAACTATACTTACGTTGGCTATGTTTTGTTAGCTATTATCGGTTCGATTTATGGCTATGTTGGTTTACAGGACGCTGTGCAGTTGGTTCAAGATGAAAGCATGCGTTTGACAATGAGTATTGGTTCAAAAGCTGTTAGCATTTTCTATATCGTCATCAATGTTCTCTTCCTAGCCCTTGTCTTCTATAAGATGTGGCGACAACAGAAAGCCTTGGCAGAAGAAGAGGAAGCAGAAAATCTTGCCTAAGTATTGACAAAAAAGAACTATCAAGATACAATCTTGGTAGTTCTTTTTCGATTAAAAATAAAATCATGGAGGAAAATATGAAGACAATTTCTTTAGTTTATATTAGTTTGAGTGGCAACACTGAAAGTTTTGTGACGCGCTTGAAAGACTATCTCTTGTCCCAGTACAAAGGGATTGAGGTTCAAAAGATTCATATCAAGGATTTGGTCAAGGAAGGTCACGATTTCTATGAAATGGACCATCCCTATGTCGCTTTTTTGCCGACCTATCTCGAAGGTGGGAATGGCGTTGATAACGGAGATGTCGAGATCTTGACGACACCCGTTGGGGATTTTATCGCCTATGGTGACAATGCTAGTAAGTGTTTTGGCGTGGTTGGCTCAGGAAATCGTAACTTTAATAACCAATACTGCCTGACAGCAAAGCAGTACAGTCAACGTTTTGGTTTCCCTGTCTTGGCTGACTTTGAAATGCGAGGTATGCTGGAAGATATCAAACATGTCGCAGCGATTATCGCAGATTTGTATGAGTTGGAAAAGGAGAATTAAAGTTGATATAAGAGGTGGTTGGAGTTTTTCAACTGCTTTTTTGAGTATAAACAGTCTTTGAGAACGTAAAAAAGCATAAGTTCAGGTATTTAAAACCTTGTTCTTATGCTTTTTATGATAGAAATATTTGCTGCATTTTCTCTTGAAAGGAAACCTTATACTCAATGAAAATCAAAGAGCAAACTAGGAAACTAGCCGCAGGCTGTACTTGAGTACGGTAAGGCGACGTTGATGTGGTTTGAATTTGATTTGCGAAGAGTATTATCTTCATCTCGCGCTTGTCAGTTAACCTGCTTTTCCGATTGCGAGTGCGTAGATAAAGAAGATGGCGAAGCCAAAGAGGAAAAGCAATCCTGCAATGGCAAGGTGTTTGAGCCAAGAAGGAAGATTTTTGTTTTCACGCGTTACCAAGGCATAATTCAAAAGAGCGAAGAATGGTGTTGTCAGGAAAGAACCAATCATAGCAAAGCGGAGCATGGTTGATACCTGACCAGCGAAGAACTTGATAATGACGATACCGATGATAGCAGTGATGGTCATCCAGATGTTCAAAGATTTACGATTGTCTTCTTTTTGACTGATTAGCAGTCGGAGAGATTCCTGATTGACACGAGAGTAACCATCAATAACGGTGATAACTGTTCCAAAGATACAGAGGAAGGCAATAAAGGTAATCAAGTAACGGGACCATTCGCCAAGAACAGAGGCATACATGCCCACGAATTGAGAGATGTATTTGGCTGAAGCAGCTTCAACCGCCTGCCCTGTAGGATATTGAATCAATGCTCCCAGTGCTACAAAGAAGACGGCTAGGATAGCTGTTCCAATATAACCAGTGTTAAAGTCAAACAGAGCGTCTTCTGTGTTAAAGTTGACGGTCTTTCTCTTTTCAGCTGACCAAAGTGAGTTGATGGCTGAAATTTCAATAGGAGCCGGCATCCATCCTAGGAGGGAGACGATGAAGGGCAGAGCTGCCATTTGCCAAGGTGTCTTCTCGACAAAATCAGAACTGTATTCTGGATGCTTGACCGCTGCGATGATAACTGCAAGAACAGTCGCAATGGTCAAAGCAGACATAATCCATTTGACCATGCCGTCTAAAAGTCTGTAGCCTCCAAAGAGTAGCATAGCCCAAATGATGGCAACGAGAATGAGGGACCACTGAGTAATGCTAAGTCCAATCATTGGGAAGGCACTGGCGATGATAGCTGAGCACAGAATGGCAACACCAGCCGTGTTGACCATAGCCGAAAAGACATTGAGGATAAAGAAAATCCAGAGATAGAGTTTCCCTTTTTCGGCATAACCTTCAACCAAAGTCTTTCCAGTATCAGCTGTGTATTCAGCACCAAAACGGAAAAATGGATATTTAAAGACATTGGCTAAGATGACCAAGAGAAGTAGAGACCAACCGTAAGAACCGCCAGCTTGAGTGGAAGATACAATGTGGGAACCGCCAACAGCGGCAGTTGCCATTAGGATTCCAGGTCCCATTGCTTTTAGTTTACTTGACCAGGTTGATTGATTTAAGGAAATAGCTTGCGACATGATAAATACTCCTTTTTGAATTTTCAGAATAATCTGGATATGTAATCTATATTCTACAAAAAACTTTGGGAAAATGCAAGAATATTTTGAAAAAAGATAGAAAATTACAGAAAATTTACAAAGAAGATCTGAAAATAACTGCTATGATAGTAAGGTGTAGCAGGATAAAAAAACCGAGAAGTTTCTTTCTCGGTCTTGCTTATTATGAGGTTCTTACTTTTTATGTTTCAAGAGTTGATTGATATGGTCCACTTTTTTAGCTTCTCTTTTATAGAGAATAGCCCAGATGATGAGATAGACAATCGCAAACTCGATAATGAGCTGGAGATAGAAGAACCAGTGGAAGGGGAACCAACCAGCCAGAGTTGCTAGTGGGACAAAGCCAGCCAGCATAAGGAAGAAATGGGAAAGCGTCGCACGGAGCATGCTCCAGTCACGGCTGAATAAGCGGTTACCAAAGTTGAAGAGAATACCGATAGCTGCCCAGATAAGTGTGCAGTAGAGCAAGACCAGGGCACCGTGAACCTGATGCTGAGCCATCACTTGGCCGATGATAGAGGAGGGATTTAGTGGTGCGTAGGTATTTGGTGCATAAATGAGTGAAAAGATGATAGAGAGGATGAGGCCGATGAGGACACCAGTAGCTGCGTCGTGGAAGATTTGTTTTTTCATAGTTCTAATTTCTCCTTGATGGTTTTTAGATAACGGCGTGAAGAGTAGGTGAAGCTTTCGTTTTTCAAGAAAATTTCAACCAGACCGTTGGGCGTGAGCTTGAGATGAGAGATAGAGTCGATATTGACGATTTCAGATTGGGAAATTTGGATAAAAGTGGTCGGCAGAATTTCAAGAACTTGATAGAGCCGCAAATCAATGCTGTAGGTCTGACTCGCGGTTTCTGCTAGAACCTTTCGATTCTCTATATAGAAACGCTGAATCTTGCCAATCTCAACGAGATAGACCTGATTTTCGACTTTCCCTTTGATTTTTTCTTTTTGGTCAAGATTTTCTGCGAATTCGATGACTTTTTGGACTTTTTCGGTCTCTTGAGGTGCTTGGACAATCAGCTTTTCCTCTTCGTAAGTTTCACTAATCTGTAGTTCTACTTTCATAAATTTCTCTCCTTGTTTTTCATACAAAATTGTGATCACTTCTTGTACACTTTTATTAATACTCTTCAAAAATCAAATTCAAACCACGTCAGCGTCGTCTTGCCGTACTAAAGTACTGTCTGCGCCTAGCTTTCTAGTTTGCTCTTTGATTTTTATTGAGTATACCACTATTTTATTCCCCCTGGCAAGGGGCTTTGTCTATGTGGAGGGATTTGGCTTCTATGTGGTGCTAGCTTTTCTGTCCTATCTGAAATATGGTATAATAGCACTAATCAATTTCTAGGAAAATAGATACGGAAAGGGGCTGAAAAATGTCTCATATTATTGAATTGCCAGAGGTGTTGGCAAACCAGATTGCAGCTGGGGAGGTCATTGAACGTCCTGCCAGTGTTGTTAAGGAGCTGGTAGAAAATGCCATTGACGCGGGCTCTAGCCAGATTATTGTTGAGATTGAGGAAGCAGGTCTTAAGAAGATTCAAATCACAGATAATGGTCATGGAATCGCCCACGATGAGGTGGAGTTGGCTCTGCGTCGTCATGCGACTAGTAAGATAAAAAATCAAGCAGACCTCTTTCGGATTCGGACGCTTGGTTTTCGTGGTGAAGCCCTGCCTTCTATAGCATCCGTCAGCGTTTTAACTCTGTTGACTGCGGTGGATGGTGCAAGTCATGGAACCAAGTTAGTCGCGCGTGGGGGTGAAGTTGAGGAAGTCATCCCAGCGACTAGTCCTGTGGGAACCAAGGTTTGTGTAGAGGATCTCTTCTTCAACACGCCTGCCCGTCTCAAGTATATGAAGAGCCAGCAGGCGGAGTTGTCTCATATCATTGATATTGTCAACCGTCTGGGCTTGGCCCATCCTGAGATTTCTTTCAGCTTGATTAGTGATGGCAAGGAAATGACGCGGACAGCTGGGACTGGTCAATTGCGCCAAGCTATCGCAGGGATTTACGGTTTGGCGAGTGCAAAGAAGATGATTGAAATTGAGAATTCTGACCTTGATTTCGAAATTTCAGGTTTTGTGTCCTTGCCTGAGTTGACTCGGGCCAATCGCAATTATATCAGCCTCTTCATCAATGGCCGTTATATCAAGAACTTCCTGCTCAATCGTGCTATTCTTGACGGCTATGGCAGTAAGCTCATGGTGGGGCGTTTTCCACTGGCTGTCATTCACATCCATATCGACCCTTATCTAGCGGATGTCAATGTTCATCCAACCAAGCAAGAGGTGCGGATTTCCAAGGAAAAAGAATTGATGACGCTGGTCTCAGAAGCTATTTCCAACAGTCTCAAGGAACAAACCTTGATACCAGATGCCTTGGAAAATCTTGCCAAATCGACCGTCCGCAATCGTGAGAAGGTGGAGCAAACTATTCTCCCACTCAAAGAAAATACGCTCTACTATGAGCAAACAGAGCCGACAAGACCTAGCCAAGCTGAGGTGGCTGATTATCAGGTAGAATTGACTGATGAAGGACAGGATTTGACCCTGTTTGCCAAGGGAACCTTGGACCAATTGACCAAGCCAGCAAAATTGCATTTTGCAGAGCGAAAACCTGCTAACTACGATCAACTAGACCATCCAGAGTTAGATCTTGCTAGTCTTGATAAGGCCTATGACAAGCTGGAGCGAGAAGAATCATCAAGCTTTCCAGAGTTGGAATTTTTCGGGCAAATGCATGGAACCTATCTCTTTGCCCAAGGGCGAGATGGGCTCTATATCATAGACCAGCACGCGGCTCAGGAACGGGTCAAGTACGAGGAGTATCGTGAAAGCATTGGCAATGTTGACCAGAGCCAGCAGCAACTCCTAGTGCCCTATATTTTTGAATTTCCTGCGGATGATGCCCTTCGTCTTAAGGAAAGAATGGCACTTTTAGAGGAAGTTGGAGTCTTTCTAGCAGAGTACGGAGAAAATCAATTTATCTTACGTGAACATCCTATTTGGATGGCAGAAGAAGAGATTGAGTCAGGCATCTATGAAATGTGTGATATGCTACTCTTGACCAAGGAAGTTTCTATCAAGAAATACCGGGCAGAGCTGGCTATCATGATGTCCTGCAAGCGGTCTATCAAGGCCAATCATCGTATCGATGACCATTCGGCCAGACAGCTCCTTTATCAACTTTCTCAATGTGACAATCCCTATAACTGTCCCCATGGACGTCCTGTTTTGGTGCATTTTACTAAGTCGGATATGGAAAAGATGTTCCGACGCATTCAGGAAAATCACACCAGTCTCCGTGAGTTGGGGAAATATTAAACTAAAAGGAAAACTATGTACGAATATTTAAAAGGAATCATTACCAAAATCACTGCTAAATACATTGTTCTTGAAACCAACGGTATCGGTTATATCCTGCATGTGGCCAATCCCTATGCTTACTCGGGACAGGTCAATCAGGAGGCTCAGATTTATGTGCATCAAGTCGTGCGTGAGGACGCTCATCTGCTTTATGGATTTCGCTCAGAAGACGAGAAAAAACTCTTTCTCAGTCTGATTTCGGTCTCTGGGATTGGTCCTGTATCAGCTCTTGCTATTATCGCTGCTGATGACAATGCTGGCTTGGTTCAAGCCATTGAAACCAAGAACATCACCTACTTGACCAAATTCCCTAAAATTGGCAAGAAAACAGCCCAGCAGATGGTGCTGGACTTGGAAGGCAAGGTAGTAGTTGCAGGAGATGACCTTCCTGCTAAGGTGGCAGTGCAAGCTAGCACTGAAAACCAAGAACTGGAAGAAGCCATGGAAGCTATGCTGGCTCTGGGCTACAAGGCAACAGAACTCAAGAAAATCAAGAAATTCTTTGAAGGAACGACAGATACAGCTGAGAACTATATCAAGTCGGCCCTTAAAATGTTGGTCAAATAGGAGTAGAGCATGACAAAACGTTGTTCGTGGGTCAAGATGACCAATCCGCTCTACATTGCCTATCATGATGAGGAGTGGGGCCAGCCTCTCCATGATGACCAAGCATTGTTTGAGTTATTGTGTATGGAAACCTATCAGGCAGGCCTATCTTGGGAAACGGTGCTCAACAAACGTCAAGCTTTCCGAGAAGCCTTTCATGGCTATCAAATTCAAGCAGTTGCAGAGATGACCGACACCGAATTGGAAGCCTTGTTAGACAATCCAGCCATCATCCGAAATAGAGCCAAGATTTTTTCTACACGCGCTAATGCTCAAGCCTTTCTACGACTACAGGCAGAGTACGGCTCTTTTGATGCCTATCTTTGGTCTTTTGTTGAGGGGAAAACGATCGTTAATGATGTTCCCGACTACCGCCAAGCCCCAGCTAAAACACCCTTGTCTGAAAAATTAGCCAAAGATCTCAAAAAAAGAGGTTTCAAGTTCACAGGCCCAGTCGCTATCTTGTCTTTTCTACAGGCTGCAGGGCTAGTTGATGACCATGAGAATGATTGTGAGTGGAAAAGCGGCAATTAGTGAGTATAGGTAATTAGAATATCTGAGAATATAGAAAAAAGCTGAGAAACTCTTCCCAGCTTTTTATATATACTATTAGATTTGTTAGAGTGAAGTCAAAAAAGTGATTCCACCTAAAATAACACCAGCTGAATTTGGAATGATTAGTATCCAATCCTTCTTAGGTTCCTTTGTCCATCCATAAATAACCCAGATTAAGCAAGATATAGCAGCTGATAAAGGTTGAAATGGTTGAGCTTTATTTCCCTGTAAATTAGCGATAATTTGAGGTATGTAGGCAATAAATACTATAATTCCAATAAAGGCACCAATAGAACCTACGATTCGATTAATTTTTTGTTTTGTCATATACACCTCCTTCAAAAGGATAACATAGAAATTAGCGAAATGCAATAAATTCAGATACAAATTGTAACGAAAACGAATACAAAAGCACAAAAATAGAGAAACTATTTATTTTTTGTTATAGTCAAAGCGAATGACTTGCTCCTGTGCATCTACATGGGCATGGACGCCAAAGGGGACAATTGCTCTCGGAGTTGCGTGGCCGACATTTAGATTATAGATAATCGGGATATTGCTGTCAATAATATCCAATAGTGCCTCTTTATAGTCGTCATAGAAAGTTTCATCCATAGGTTTTCCGACCAGGAGTCCACTGATGACCTCGAATATACCAGTGTCCTTTAAAGTCCGCAACATCTTTTTGAAGTATTCCGGATCAGGCTTTTCTTCGCTTGTTTCTAGCAAGAGGATCTTTCCTTCCCAGTCTGACAAGTCAGGGAAAAGTTTGTATTCTTGGCAGAGCTCCGTGCTATCTGTGTATCGAGAGTTGTCAAAGATATCATAGAGGGACTCAAGACACCCACCGAGGATTTTTCCCTCGAACTGGGCATTTCCTTGCAACAACTCCAAACCAGTATTTGCATGACTGATACGATGTGTCCCCAGAGCCTTGGGACTAAAATCCGTTCGTTCCTCATACCAAACATTGCTAGGGCGGATTTTTGAAATTCTTCCAGTCTCAATCAATTCTTTAAAGTAGTGAAAGCTATAGGGCAACATCTCCTTGTCTAATTCACAAATGTCTGCTAAGAAGGATTGACCATAAAAAGTCTTGATTCCTAGTTTATGCAACATGAGATGGTTCATGGTTGTATCCGAGAAGCCAAGAAAAATTTTTTGTTTGATAACCTTTTGGAGTTGGTCATTTTCAAAAAGATAAGGTAGTAAGCGATAGGTATCGTCCCCACCGATGGCACATAGGATTATGTCGATGTTATCATCAGAAAAGGCATGAATCAAATCCTCTGCACGAGCTTCAGGATGGTTCTTGATAAAGTCTAATCCTTTTAGCGAATGGGGCAAAAAGATAGGATTGAGTCCCAGGTCCTTGAGACGTTGGACACCCAAGTCCACTTCGTGTTTGACAAAGTCCTCTCCGATAATGCCACTAGATAAACTAACAATACCAATAGTAGAAATCATATCTCATCCTCCTAGAAATAGATTGATACTCTTCGAAAATCTCTTCAAACCACGTCAGCTTTGCCTTGACGTATGTATGGTTACTGACTTCGTNNTTGAGCAACCTGCGGCTAACTTCCTAGTTTGCTCTTTGATTTTCATTGAGTATGAGCCTATTTTATCACAAAAGATTAGATAGAGCTATGTGGGATTTCAGAAGAATGCTTTTAAATCAAGAAAGTAGTGAAAAAGCAACCGCACCTGCAGTTGCTTTTATGATTCTTCTTAATAACGTGTTGGTCCTGCACTTGCGCTGCGGATGTTCAAGCGTTTCTTGAGATAGAAGCGAAGGGCTAGGAGGGCTACTCCGATAATAGCCAGCGGCACTGGAGCAAGTACTGGGTTAAGGCTAGCTGGTAGGAAGCTTGTTGCAAAGAAGACAAGCAACCAAAGGAACATAGAAGCTAGGATAACCAGTACAGATTTCCAGAAAGGTGGGCGTTGACTGCGGTCCATATCTGGTCCATAGTATTGGTAAACGAAGTAGTACATCAAGTAGAAGGCAAATCCACCAACCAGTCCAACTAGCAGGAGGGTAATCAAACCGTAACCGATAGCCTGATCTGCTGAGAAGAAGGTTGTGAGGGCGCTGACGAGGGCGAAGAGGCTAGTGATGAAAAGGGCTGAGTCCATAATCATGAGTTTTGGATCATCATTTTCTTTTGGATGCTCTTTTTCATATTGCTCCTTGACAGTGAAGCTGTGAACCCAGTGAGTTGGTGCACCGTAGAGGGAACGAGCAGTAGTGCCTTTGGCTTGCTCTTCAAGGATTTGGGGAATAACTTCCTCAAAAATAGCCTTAATTTCAGCATCTGTTTTTCCATCTTTGATGAATTGTTGGGTAGCGATGTGGACAAATTCTTGGTTTTTCTTAGTTAATTTTTGTAGATCAATCTGAGACATAGGAACTCCTCTTAGAACCATTTTTTATGGATGAGATAGAGAGTGAGCGAGACACTCATAGCAAAGGCGATAAAGACGATTAACCAGAAGGCATTTGGCTCTCCGTTTAGGGGGATTTCATTATCCTTAAAGTTCATCCCGTAGGCAGAAAAGACCATGGTTGGGATGGACATAACGATGGTCACAAGGGCCAAGGTTTTCATGATGTTGTTCTGGTTGTTAGAAATGATAGAGGCGAAGGTCTCTGTCATAGAATGCAAGACGTTTCCATAAATATCTGCCATCTCGATGGCCTGTTGAGTTTCAATCAGGGTATCTTCAAGCAGGTCTTCGTCTTCAAGGTATTTCTTGATATTGCTGGTTGAGCTGGTCAATTTTTTAATCACACGCTCATTTGTTTTGAGGGAAGCCTTGAAATAGACGATGGTTTTTTCCAATTCCATGAGCTCAATCAATTCTTCATTACGAGTTGATTGATGCAGTTGACTTTCGATTTGTTCACTCTTGCGGTCAATCGAACGAAGGGCTGTTAGGTAAAGTTCTGCATTGCGATAGAGAATCTGGAAGATGAAACGCGAACGCATGAAGGTGTAGAAATTACGCAATCGACGGTTGATAAAGACATCGAGGACCGGTAATGGTTCCAAACACGTAGTGATAATGGTTTCCTCGGTGATGATAATACCAAGCGGGATGGTTACGTAGTAGGTGCGGTTATTTCTTTCTTCTGTGACCGGCACGTCAACGATAATCAGGGTGTACTCGTCTTCAATCGTAATACGAGACATTTCTTCCGCATCGAGCGGTGCTCGAAGGTCGGCAATATCAATATCGAAGGCGTTAGCGATTTCGAGTGATTCATTTTGAGTCGGATTGACGAGATTGATCCAAGTACCCGGTTCAAGCGTATCGATCTCTTTAAATTCAGTTGTTGTAGAGAGAAAAACTTGTTTCATATCCCTTATCCTTTCTCATTTTTCATATTTTTTCACACCGTACTATTATACTATAAAATCGGCCTTTTTCAAAATAAATCTAACAAAAATCCTGTTGCTATTGGATTTTTACTTTGTCTTGAAATGTTGATTTTAAAATTTGCTCCCCTTTTTGCTCCCCCTATAGTGCTTTTAGTGCAGTTTCGTAGAATGAGACTGCTTTTTTTGCGTTCTCTTTTGAGAGGTGGCTATATATATCCATGGTCATTGATAAAGTGGAATGACCTAGGCGGTACTGGAGTTCCTTGTATGGTATTCCAGAGTTAAGCAAGAGACTAGCGTGAGTGTGACGGAATCCGTGAAATCCAATGTTAGGAACATCAGCACGCTTAAAATGTGTTTGCAATCTTCTTTTAAGTCTTGAACTGCTAGGATACTCATGAATGAAATCAGAAAATACTACACTTTCACGTTGCCCTATCTTCCAGGCCTCTTTAGTTTGGCGTAGTTTGTACTGTTTTAGCATGCTAACAGTCGCTTGATCTATATCTATATCCCGATAACTAGTCTTAGATTTTGGGCTATTGATTTCTAAATCCCGATTTAGTGTTTTGGTAACATGTACCACGGCATTATCTAAATCTATATCAGACCAGGAAAGAGCTAAAGCTTCATTGATACGGCAACCAGTAGCCAATAGGAACTTATAGAGCGTTGTCTCATAGTAGTAACGATATCTATCGCTATCTAAATTATCGAGATAACCAAGAAACTTTTTTAGTTCTTGATTTTCAAAGTGTTTTACCTTTCGGCGCTTTGCTTTCTGAGTGTTGCGAGGTAAAACAACATCACGCGCAGGATTAGACGGTATAGCTTGCATGGTTACGCCATACTGTAAGATACGTTTATTTAAAGCGTGTATCTTGTCATAGTGTAGAAAAGCCCCCTTTTCCCCTCTATTAGTCTTGTCAGCAAGTTCGTTGATAATTGACTGGATAAGTGGAGTAGTGAGTTTATCGAGCTTGTAAGCCCCGAAAATGGGCAATATATGATTATCGATTAACTTTCTAACATTGCCTTGAGTGTTTGGCTTAACCGTATTCTTATAACTTTCTAACCAGAGATTGGCTAATTCTTGATAGTTTTTTATGGTGCTAGCCTTTTGTCTAGTAGATCCTGTTTTTTGAAAAGCTATTTTTTCTTGAGTAGCTTTCTGCTTAACTTCTTTTTGTGTCCGCCCCGTTACCTTAGTTTTAACTTTCTTTCCTGTTACCTGGTCAACTCCTAGATATACATTAGCACGATAGACTTTACTACCGTCTTTTTTTATAACTTCAGTTATTTTCATGATTTAAACCTTTCTAAAATACATCAGCAGGCAAGCTATTATCAAAAAGGTTTTAGATTGTGGTTTATATCATGCTAGGGCTTCACAGATTGCCCTGTATTCAATTTTAAATAGTCAGACGGTAAATAATACCAGAGTAGGAAACAAGGCGGATATGGGGCTATTTATCGGCTAGGCGTTTTAGATTGTCCAGAGCTTTTTGATTGTTTTTGTAAAGTACCTCTAACTGTTCTTTGGCGATTCTATTGAGTTCAGTTAGGCGGTTGCTTTGTGATAGCCCTTGTTTTATCATTTCAGCGTTAAGACTTTGTAAATTATTAAGAACTAATAACTGTTCAATAGTGGCATTATCTCGCTGATTGCCGTCTTTTTCTGGGAAAGCTTTCTTGTATTCTTTGGCAGTCATACCGAACAAGGCAACATTAACCAAGTCAGCTTCAGAGGAGTAAGCGTATGATATTTGAGACGGCTGGAGTGTTGGGACAATATTTTCTTTAATTGCATCAGTTTGTATTGTGTAATTGAGTTTTGAAATATAGCGGTTCACTTGCCAATCTAACTGATTTCTATAGGCCTCTTCTTGTTTAAGCCGTTGATAGTCTTGAATGATGTAGAGTTTGAACTCTGGGGAAATCCAAGAAGCAAACTCAAAGGCTATGTCTGAGTGGGCATATGTTCCACCGTAACGGCCAGCTTTTGAAGTGATACCGATGGCGTTCATTCTTTCTATCCATTGTTTAGAAGTCATTACAAGCCTACCAGGTTCATTTCTAACCGTATGGAATTCCATACGGTTAAAATTTGGGTTATTAATACTTTCCCAAGTTGCTAAAAAATCTATAGTAGCGTAACTACTAAGCCAGTTTGATATGACTATTCTAGGATCTTCGCTATTTTTATATTTAGCTATATCGGTCAAGCTGATATAATCAGTATTATTGGCTAGTAAAGTGATTTCTTTACCGTTTGCGTTGATTTTAACCATGGTAGTCCTTTCTAAAACATTGTAAGTGGTTGATATTTGTTGACATCAATAAAATTAGTAGATATGGGGCTTATATAGGCTTGAAGCACGAACGAACCACGAGAATCCACGCGCTTCAGGATTGTTGAACATTGTGGCGCGTGGGCATGCTATAGGTCGCATTTTAAATTCAAGAGTGGTATAATAATGTTGTAATCATCTTATCGGGAGCGTCCTCTATAGTGTATAGAGAGTTAGCACCATCTGGTTCAATTAGGTTGATTATATTAGTCTTGATTAAAGGTAAGGGTATTGACTTACCTTTTTTTGTTGCTATTCTTCAATTTCGCTCATTTTTGCGCTTTAGTCTGTAAAATTGGCTTTCTATTCTTCAATTTCCCCCGTTTTTGCACAATAGACCATGAAAAGATGGTTGATATTGGCAAATATGGGGGATTTTTATCTATATAGACTTACGACTTTGCTGATGGCGTGATATTAGTCATCGTTATATGATTTATCGAAGAAGATAGTGTATCCGTTATTTTCTAAGAAATCAACAGCTTTAGTAAAGTCTTCATCTGCCACTTTTTCAAATAATTTCTTTTTATTTCCACTGTTTAAATCAGCAGTTAAAAGCATATTGTAAAAATTTTCAATTTCTTCATCGTTTAAAACGATTATATTTGATTTTAAGAACTTAACAAAGTTTCTAAATTTTTTGTTGTTTTGCTTTTCTTTTTTTAATTCAGCTTGATACATTAATTCAGCGAGTAAGTCACCTTCTTCTGTAAAAGCAAAATTCATTGCCTCTGTACCGGACATTTTAGAAATTTTTTGGCCTAATTCTTTTATTAAGCTAGAGTCATCCTCATACCCCAGCAGATACCCAACGCTTACCCCGAAGTAGTCAGCTAGTTGCTGGGCTTTTTCTGGTTTAATTTGGCGTTCCTCGTTTTCCCATCGCAATACGGTGATTTTAGATACAGAAATTTCATCAGCTAATCCTTGTTGGGTTAGCCCTTTTTGTTTTCTCAGTTCTTTCAATCTATTCATAATTTATCACACCTTTCACAGATGATTATATCTGATTTTTATAAAAGTATCAAGAAATGATACAAAAAATTCTAAAAAACAGTTGACAATTAACCGAAATGGATATATAATAAAACGAAAGTTATCCAAATTGGATACCACTCCCTTCAACCTTTCACACTTTCAATCTATTCATGGAGGGGGATTTTTTTAGAAAGGAGCAAATCTATGAGCAAACTACGAGGCTATCGGGTTATGTTAGGACTAACTCAGCAACAAATGGCGGACAAGCTAAAAATTTCTTTGCAGTCGTACAACAACAAAGAATTAGGTAAAACGCCATTCAATGACAAAGAACGCCTAGCGATTAAGTCAATGGTTGCAGAAATCAAATCAGATATAACCATAGATGAACTATTTTATAGCTAGAAAGGAGCAAACCGATGGAACTAGTCTATATGGACGGTAAAAAAGAGCCGTATACTACGAGTGCAATCATAGCTGAATGCGCTGGAATAAAACACCACGCAATACAGGAACACATTAGAAAACAAATTGGACGACTGGAGCAATTTGGAAAGGTGTCATTTAAAATGCGACCTTTACAAAGTGGCCAGAATACCAAGGACTATATTTTGAATGAGCAACAAGCAACCTTGTTAGTTACATTCTTAAAGAATACCGAGCAAGTGGCCAACTTCAAAACCAACCTAGTCAAAGCATTCTTTGAAATGCGTGAGGAACTTTCTAAGTTTCGTATGCAGAGGGCGCTAGAAAAGCCAAAAAGAAAAACCTTGCATGACAGTATTGAGAATTGGGAACAAGCCCCAAAGTACCCGCATAGCACCATGAACAACCTGCTACTAAAAGCAGTAACCGACAGGAACGCTAAGCAGTTAAGGGAAGAACGTGGGGGCTATAATGGCATTGATAGCTTGACCAGTGACGAGCTGGAGCAATACCAAGCATTTGAGGATATGGTAATAGCCATGATTGGCTTGAATATGAGTTATCAGGAAATCAAAGCTATGGCATTCAGAAATAAAAAAACACGCCAAAGAAGCGCGTGATTGCAACAAAAAAGGCTTAGCAATAACCACACCGCAAAGCCTTTCACACTAACACTAAAACGAATTTAACAAAAAGCAGGCAAGCTATTATCAAAGAGGTTTTAGTAAAGATTTATACCTAGATTATAGCATATCTAGGGCATTTTGACCATACGGAGAGCGCTAATTCTTTAAACTGGACACCACTTCCAAGCGTTCGCCAACTTGGGGCAATCGCCCAGCGTTTGGAGTGGTGCCAATCCTGTATAAGAAACGACATTAAAGGCCAACGGAGGAAAATATGATAGCAGATAAATTAGAAGCTATTTCAACAAATTTAGAAGAAATACAAGAAAGTCTTGTAGGGGCTGAAACTGCATTAGCTAAAAGAGAAATCAGTAGGGTATTGAACGACTTGGATGATGTTTACAATGAACTAAACAGTACAGAATATCGTGAAAAACAGCAAACACTTAAGGAACAGAAGGAAAGGATGAAACAGAGAGTAGTTTCTGAGGTAATAGGAGAATTGGAGTGGGAAGAACGCTCATTTTATGGAAATTATTGGGGTAACACTGATTTTATAAAACTGGTTTCTAGATTTGATGGATTTCTTTTCTTAACCACTTATCTAGCAGAATTGACCAAAGAGAATGTTTATCCTATGGATCAAAGTCAATTATTAAATTATGTATGGGAACTTTTAGCAGTTGATATTGCCAAGAAAAAACGAGGTAAAAAAAATCTCTTGGACTTATGGACAAGTTCGATTGGGTACACCCGTGGAATGATGATTCATGAGGAGGGTTAAAATGACACTAGACCTAGACAACATGACACAGGCAGAATTTGATGAAGTAATGGCTGAGATTAAAGCGAAACGCCCAAACCTCTTCCAGTTTATTGCTGATTTTGTAGATAGAAAGGTAAGCACCGAAGAGGTGGACGAGTTCCTGAAGATGGAGCGAACTGATCAAGTGGACTATATCAAGAATTACAAAGCGAGGGCATAACATGAATGAATTAGATTTGACCAACACACAAGCGGTAATCTTTATGGTGGTATCGATTGGCATATTGCTTTATCTAAACCACCGAGACCGCAAAAAAAGCGCCCAATTTGAGCGAGAAAACCAACAGACGATAGAAACACCTAGCGAGGATTTAAACCCTGATTATGGGCGATATATCCAGCTTGCAGGGGTAAGAGTTTACGGAGGAACTGAATGAGTCTATCAGAGAATGACAAACGAGTATTAAGACTAATCAAGGTAGGGGCTGAGAACTCCATAACAGGGGCAGAAATCAGCCTGATCACTAAGCTGGCAGAAAGAACCGTGCAAGATATTATCAGCCGTCTGATCACGCGCTACGGTGTTCCTATCATCGGGGTACGTCATGGGACATTTAGAGGATATTTTATCCCTGCTAACAAAGAGGAGTTACTGGACGGAGCAAAAGCATTCTATAACCAAGTACAGGAAGAACAGAAACGCCTAACCGTCCTTTTAAATGCTGATTTAGAGAGCTACAAGCAACTACTGAAGGGAGCTGATGAATATGTTTAGTCTTAGTAAAGAGAGCGAATATGAGCTAACTCATGGCGTTCTGGAGCTTGTGGAGAATTACCTGGAGGCGCGTGATACAGTCAAACCACGTTTGACAGGGTTAATCTCAGCCCAGGAGGCTATGGACGAGTTAGATATAAAGTACAAGACACTCCAAAAGTGGGAAGATGCTGGGCTAAGACGATACCAGCCCCCACTAGAAGACACTAGGAAAATCTATTATAAAATATCTGACATCTGGAAGTTTATGGGGGTGGAAAATGGCTAGCTTTGAAAGATTCCCCGGACAGAGAAAATCTGTCCGGACTACCAACGGCTACACTTGGAAAAATAGACAATTAACGCTTGAGCAACGAAAAGAGTTACAACAATTAAAGAAACTGAAAAAGAAACGATTGAAAAACCAGAAAGGATAACCAATGACAGAAATTAAAAAACTAGGACAAGTTCCTGCCGAGACAATAGGGCCATCTGCTAGCATTTTGACAGGATTGTTGAGACGCGGGCAAGTATTGGGTATATCGGCGCCAAGAAGATCCTTAAAGACTAGCGTAGTTATTTCCCTAGCTCTATCTTTAGCCCAGGGGAGTAATTGGCTAGAGTGGAAGAGTAAAAGAGCTTTCAACGTCTTGTATATCAATACGAATCATAAAGAAAACGACTGTTTTAGTAAGTTCATGCAGATTGCCCAACTTTTAGAAGTTGAGCAAAAAGATCTTGACAATATTTCTATCTTAACTCTTCCAAAGTCAACGGCCTTAGAAGATTTAGCCAAAGTTGTAAAAGATAAAGTACCAAACAACGCTTTTCAAGTGGTTATTATTGATAGTATTGATAATTTGAAACTACTGCAGTTCGGGGGCTCCTTAGGGGATTATTTGCAACAGATTAACCAACACGTAGGCGGTGGCCTGATCTATACACAAAGTCATAGAGATAGACCGAAAGGGACTACGGAAAGTTCAGACTTTGCCCAGTGGTCAGAGTCCCTAGCTCATTGCGATAGCTTGTTAGAATTTTTCAAGATGGAATTAGATCCCGAATTGTTACGCCTAGAGAGATTAGAAGCTGTCTGGGATTTGGCCAAGAATGTAATAACTACGCACAATAAAAGATATTTTCAGCTAAATGTAACAAATGACTATATCAATTTCAAAAACAAGAGAGCAACAAGCGAGGATTTACGAAACCATATAGAGGTAGCGCTGGAACATTTACCTACTGAACAAACGCGAGAAATTCTACAAAATTTTGATAACATAGATTTGCCATTAAAAACACGAACTTATTGGAGACTTGAAGCGGTCACCTCGGAAGTTGATTATGACGGGGAGAAAAATTTTCTTTTCTACTATCCACAGTTGATAAACGATAAGGAGAAAATATTAGCTTACCACGAACCAGGAATACCATTACCAAAGGATATTAAAGAAAAGGTGTTGGCTAATGAAGAAATTAGAGAAAGAGCGACGAATAAATTAAAATCTATGATAGCAGACTTTGAACAGGTAAATAATAGATTACCAAGAAAATCAGAGCTTTCACGTTTCGCAAAAATTAGTAGACCTAGCTTAGATAAACTAATTGAGGAATCTGATAATAATGTGGTGGTTATAGATGGATTGATACAAGAAAACCCAACTTATTAACAATTCAAAATGTGTAAAGACTTGTAAATTTTACAATGTAAAGACTTGTAAATTTTACAATGTAAAGACTTGTAAAAAGTTGTAAAAAAAGTGTAAAAATTTTACAAGATTTTACACCTTTACAAACGTAAAATTTACAACTCTTTACAACTCGGTGTAAAAGATGTAAAATAGCGTTTTTTTACATTTGTAAACTAATAAATAATACCTTTAAACCATTGGTTTTATGGGGTTTGTTGGAATATGTAAAGACTTGTAAAGCGTTGTAAAATTTTACAATGTAAACAGGGACAAAATCAGGGACACGACTAGAATAGCCTAGCGTCAATTCTAGTTTGTCCAAGTGTCCGTGAATTGTGGAAGTAAGAACAGGTACAGGAACAGGGGCGATTGAGCTACGCCCCCTGTAACCCTGTAACCCTGTCCTTCAACACTTCCACGGTGCGCGGGTGTAACTTGTAAAGAAATGGAGTAGGTAACTAGTGGTAAAGAAGAGATTAAAAAAACGAGTTATCCAGGATAAGCACTTTTTAGCATTCAAGACAATGCCCTACATGGAAAATATTGGAGAAGTTATTAAGTGGACTGGTGATAACGAACCGATGAGGTATATTTTTGATAAAGCAAGAAAATATCTAGTGTTCGATAAGCTAACCTGTACATGGCAAGGTATGAACTTTGGAAATCCATCTAGGGAATTGCTGTCTAAAACTCCACGATTAAGGCATAGCACAAAAAGGATATACGAGAAGATGGAGGAAAGAAAGTTGGATCTTCTTTCACCACAAGATGGAGAATCTGCTTCTTATATTTCTGACTGGGAAACTTTTAAAAACAGTGAGCTTATTCAGACTTTGAAGCATGAAGACCAACTACTAAAACATTTTGTAATTATAGCCATACAACAGGGATATATTATCCACGATGAACGTAAAAAACTTGTGGGGATTGACTATCGGAGTATAAAAAAGGAGGAAAAACAACATGAAAATTAAACTATTTTATCAGAAATACAAGTAAAGCCTAGAGGATTTTGAAAGCCGGGTAAATGGTTTTATGGCAGGCGTTGAAGTTATTGACGTGAAATATACAGAGGCAACAGTGGGGAATAGTGAGGATATGGATACACTAACCAGTATGATGGTTCTATACAAATAGCATGAGAGGCTAAACATGGAAATACAAGAAGGCTTTATTTATTTCAAAAGTTATGGTATAATAAAACTGTTAGAGGTTCCAAGGTTTGGGAGTATCACGCTTAAAATACAAGACGGCGAGATTGTCTCCAGCGTGGAATCTAAAACAACAATATTTAAAAAGAATACTGACTGAAAAAATCAGAGGTATAGCATAAAGTAGAGTAATCTATTTTGGCTATGCCTCTTTTGTTTTTGGAAAGATTGGAGGAAAAAGAAATGCCAACATTGCAAGAAGTCAAAAACCAGATGGACAAAGTACGGACTCAATTAGAGATTTTTGATCGCTTTGATGAGGAAATCAAGAAAACCGAAAAAGAAGTTGAGGCTATTAAATCTAAGAAAGCTGAGTTACAAACTTTTGAAGATTTTAAGGCAGTCAATTCTAAAGAGAAATATATTGCTGATATGAAAGCACAAAGAACAAAACTCGAAAAAGAACGAATTGACTCAATAGTGGCAGACGCTAGAAAAATTAATGCGAAAGGTTATTTAGAGACAGCATTAGAACAAGATGAAACAGTGAAACGCCAGCGTCAAGAAATCAAACAGAAATCTATTGAGCTTTTAGAGTTGATTGCAAATTATAACGAAAACTACAAAAACACTGCTAAGAGATTGGCTGATGAGGTAAGAGAAACAGGTATCGAAGAGTTATTTGACCGCCTGAATACATCTCCAGAATATAGTGGAGTAAGTAAGCCTTACATTTACAGTGGTGTAGCTGGTTATATGGGAAACCAGCACCGCTATTTAGATCCGAGTGATGATTTGGCGTATTTTGTGAATCGTATTAACTATTTTGAGGGAGAACAATAATGAAAGATGAACATAAACAACTGTTTCAAGAAATCGAAGAAGAGAAGAGACAAGCTGACTTACTGCAGGGGCTTGCCAAGAACGTAGAAAGTATTTCAAAATCTTACGAAGAGGAAGCTGTAACCCTTGAAGAGTTTAAGGCTATGGGCTACAAGCGTAGACATGAACTATATGAGAAAGATAAAGCCTTGTATGATAAGCTACTGGGCAAAGAAAGACGTGGTTTATTAGGTTTGTGATGTGGAGGGGAGCAATCCCCTTTTTTTACATAAATCAGACAGAATTACACACGAGGTAGGGGAATGGTTAGAAGTTTAAAAGCAAGACTAGAAAAGTTAGAAGAGTATGCTGGAAAGACGGAATATGCAACAACTGATGAATGTATATCTTTATATGTGGATTGTTTAAGATTTGCTTTTCAGCAAGATGAAATAAAGATAGATATGGATGATTTTATTAAAACACCATTTAAAGATATTAAGCTAGCAGACTATAAGAAATCAAAAAAACGTATGGATGAACTTAGGGAAATGACTGGGATAAGTGAGTTTCCAGAATTAGACCAATAAAGTGAGGTGACTAGTATTTGACAGAATTAAGCAGAAAAAAAGAAATATTTATGGCCAATTATCTCATGACTGGGAATGTAAAAAAGCTAGTGAATTAAGTGGAATAACCAGAAGGACGGCTTACAATTACTTGAACGATGTAACTTTTAAGAGGGTTTACCGTGAAAGACGTAGCGAACAACTCAAGGAGTCTACTACGCTGTTACAGAATGCGAGTGTTGAGGCTGTAACCGTATTGAGGGAAATTATGCTAGATGAGACAGTAAGCCCTTACGCTAGACAACAAAGCGCCCAGAGCATTCTAAACATGGCTTATAAGGCGGTTGAAATGGTTGAAGTAGTAGAGCAATTAGAAATATTAGAGGCGAAGATACTAGATGAAGGCGATTAAAAACCGTTTAAATAAGTTGAATAAGTTAGCGGTGGTTGATGAAGTTGATACCGTGTTTTTGACGCAGATTGATACTGGACATTTTGAGGTAAGATATAGGATAGGTGGAAAAAATCCCAAAGATATTATAGAAGTCTATCCGACAAAAGAAGAAGCAGAAAAAGCTATTTCAGAAATTAAAAATACAAAAGGATTGCGGATATTCTGGGACAATATAGGTTTTTGTAATGAATAGAGCTTATCAGTTATCAAGCAGATAAGAGCAATAAAAACCCTCCTTAACTCCCTGAGAAATGACAAGCAGATAAGCAAAGAAATAACTTGCCTTAATTGCTTGCAGAATGACAAGGAAATAAGAGAGATAAAAACATCCCTTAATTGCTTATCAAACCACAAGGAGATATGGGGGGCTATCTCCCTCCCCACGCGCTTCTATGAGCTTCACACCGTCACTGTACATTTTTTCTCACGGGAAAGCATTTGAAGCTAGAGCGAACATAGAGAAAACGCAAATATTACACCAAAAAGGAGAGTCAACTTGACCATTAAAGAAATAGAGGAACAACTAAAAAGAGTAAAGAAAGGGAACGACCTTATCCAGAGACTGCAACTAAAGTACCAAAGTTTAGACAATGGACTATTATCTGGATCCAATCAATTCACTACAAGGGTAAAAACTAGCAAAACCAATACTACTGAGGATAAGATACTTGAAATCTTGGAACAAAAAGATGAGATAGTGGAGCAAATGAGCGCCCTTATAGACGAGCGGATAGCAACAATGAAATTAATAGATCAGCTAGATGAAATTGAAGAATGTTTGGTATTGACAATGATATATGTGAATAACCTACCTATGGCTGAGGTTTGTAAGGAGTTAAATTTTAGCAAAGTACAAATTTACAGAATTAAGAAAAAAGCCATTGAGAACTTGGCCAAGGTTAAAAATGCCAATCGATAAAGAAGAGACAACAAAGCAGGCCTACAGATTTCTGAAAAGCTATCACTCACTGGTTAAATTGAGCCTATACGGTCAAGATGGAGCATTTGAAGCCAAAGCGCTGGAATTGGTGCGCGTGATTGAAGCCTTCAGGGACAATCTGGACGATGTAAGGCGTGATATATTCTCCAATCTCTTTACAAGGCGAACTGGAGAGAGGTTAAAGATATGGCAGTTATACGAGGCATTGGGCATTGATAAGGCTGAGTATGAAAGTCTCAAAGCTGAGATACTGCTAGACTTTGCTAAAAGCTATCGAGACGGTGTATTGTTGATTGAATATTAGGATAGGAAAGTTTATAATGAAGTCATAGCGTAAGAGAAAATACTTAAAATTTTATGTGAAGTGTTTAAATTTGAATTTGGAAGGATTGAATGATATGGTTAAAAAAGATATTTATGATTGGCCAGAAGCCGAAGACGACAATCTGGATGAATTGTTAAAAAAAGCCTATGAACGAAATAAAAACAAAACTGTTGAGGAGTTAGATGACGAATGGGATGAATTTGTCAGGAGTCTAAAACTAGAATCAATTTAATTAAGCACCTAGAGAAATCTAAGTGCTTTTTGATATGAGTTATTTTTGCCTTTTATATACTACGTGGTATAATGAACTTATCAGCAATAAAAAAGCACGTTTGACCGTGCTAGTTTCTTGCCTGCTGAACTCATCGATTGATTGCCCTTTTGTGGGGCTTTTTTGCTCCCCTTTTTGCGTACTTTGGGGGAGCAAGTAGTAAAAAGTAATGTTAGTATTTTTTGTTCAAAAGCGCGTGATATAAGGGTTAGGAAGCCCTAAGGAAACATAAAATAAGAAGTTTTTTATTATACTATAAATTCATCCTTTTGGGTAATAGAATCTCACTTTTTTTGGTATAATGGTAAGCAATAATGGACTAGAAAGAACAAAGATGCAAGATAAAATTGTCATTCATGGGGCGCGTGCCCATAATTTAAAAAATATTGATGTGGAGATTCCGCGAGACAAGTTGGTTGTCGTGACCGGCTTGTCAGGTTCAGGGAAATCCAGTCTGGCCTTTGATACCCTCTATGCTGAGGGGCAACGTCGCTATGTAGAGAGTCTATCAGCCTATGCTCGTCAATTCTTAGGAAATATGGAGAAGCCGGATGTAGATGCTATTGATGGTCTGAGCCCAGCTATTTCCATCGACCAGAAAACGACTAGCAAAAATCCTCGCTCGACGGTGGGAACCACGACTGAAATCAAT
The DNA here is from genome assembly GCF_013276615.1 of Streptococcus sp. 1621. Lineage (NCBI taxonomy): Bacteria > Bacillati > Bacillota > Bacilli > Lactobacillales > Streptococcaceae > Streptococcus > Streptococcus sp. 1621. The sequence continues at coordinate 18,944 of NZ_VMLJ01000034.1, read as the reverse complement.
GACTATCTGCGTCTCCTCTACGCGCGTGTGGGGACGCCTTACTGTATCAACGGGCATGGGGCTATCAAGGCTTCTTCTGTGGAGCAAATTGTGGATAAGGTTTTGGAGTTACCTGAACGCCAGCGTCTGCAAATTTTAGCTCCTGTCATCCGTAAGAAAAAAGGCCAACATAAGAGTGTTATTGAGAAAGTTCAGAAAGATGGGTATGTCCGTGTCCGTGTGGATGGGGAAGTCTATGATGTGACCGAAGTGCCAGACTTGTCTAAGAGCAAGCAACACAATATTGATGTCGTAGTTGACCGTATTGTCATCAAGGAGGGCATTCGTAGTCGTCTCTTTGATTCCATTGAGGCTGCCCTTCGTATCGCAGAAGGTTATGTCATTATCGATACTATGGACGATTCTGAGTTGCTCTTCTCTGAGCATTATGCCTGTCCAGTTTGTGGCTTTACTGTTCCAGAGTTAGAGCCACGACTCTTCTCATTCAATGCTCCTTTTGGTTCTTGTAGTGAGTGTGACGGCTTGGGCATCAAGCTGGAGGTGGATACTGATTTGGTAGTGCCAGATGCCAGCAAAACCTTACATGAGGGAGCGCTGGCACCTTGGAATCCTATCTCATCCAACTACTATCCAAACATGCTAGAGCAGGCTATGACAGCTTTTGGAGTGGATATGGATAAGCCTTTTGAGGATTTGTCAGAAGAAGATAAGAACTTGATTCTCTACGGATCAGATGGCAAGGAATTCCATTTCCACTATGAGAATGAATTTGGTGGTGTGCGCGATATTGACATTCCTTTTGAGGGAGTTGTCAATAATATCAAGCGTCGCTATCACGAGACAAACAGCGACTACACCCGCACCCAGATGCGCCTCTACATGAATGAGCTGACCTGCGGAACCTGTCACGGCTATCGTCTCAATGACCAGGCCTTGTCTGTCCGTGTTGGTGGTGAGAAAGGACCACATATCGGAGAAATTTCAGACCTGTCTATCGCTGATCACTTGGAATTAGTCAGTCAGTTGACTCTATCTGAAAATGAATCCATCATTGCTCGGCCTATTCTCAAGGAAATCAAGGATCGTTTGACCTTCCTTAATAACGTGGGACTCAACTATCTGACTCTGTCACGCTCAGCAGGAACCCTTTCAGGTGGGGAAAGTCAGCGTATTCGCTTGGCAACTCAGATTGGTTCTAACCTATCAGGCGTCCTCTATATCCTAGATGAGCCGTCAATCGGTCTTCATCAGAGGGATAATGATCGCCTGATTGCCAGTCTCAAAAAGATGCGTGATTTGGGCAATACTCTCATAGTAGTGGAACATGACGAAGATACCATGCGTGAGGCTGATTATCTGATTGATGTTGGTCCCGGTGCCGGTGTTTTTGGTGGGGAAATTGTTGCGGCAGGTACGCCTAAACAGGTAGCTCGTAACAGTAAGTCTATCACAGGCCAGTACTTGTCAGGCAAACGTGCTATTCCAGTGCCAACAGAGCGCCGTGTGGGAAATGGTCGTTTTATCGAAGTGACAGGAGCGCGTGAAAACAACCTGCAAAATGTTACTGCTCGCTTTCCACTAGGAAAATTCATCGCCGTTACAGGGGTATCTGGCTCAGGGAAATCGACCCTCATCAACAGCATTCTTAAAAAAGCTATTGCCCAGAAGCTCAATCGTAATTCAGACAAACCTGGTAAATTCAAAACCATTACAGGGATTGAGCATGTAGACCGCTTGATTGATATTGATCAGAGCCCTATCGGACGAACGCCGAGGTCTAACCCTGCTACCTATACAGGAGTTTTTGACGATATACGTGACCTTTTTGCTCAGACAAATGAAGCCAAGATTCGAGGCTACAAGAAGGGCCGTTTCAGTTTCAACGTCAAGGGTGGTCGCTGTGAAGCCTGCTCAGGTGACGGGATTATCAAGATTGAGATGCACTTCTTGCCAGATGTTTACGTGGCTTGTGAAGTCTGCCACGGAACCCGCTATAACAGTGAAACCCTAGAAGTTCACTACAAGGAAAAGAATATTTCGCAGGTCTTGGATATGACTGTCAACGATGCGGTGGAATTCTTCCAACACATTCCGAAAATTCAACGTAAACTCCAAACCATCAAGGATGTGGGACTGGGATATGTAACGCTAGGGCAACCAGCTACCACCCTTTCTGGGGGAGAAGCCCAGCGTATGAAGTTGGCTAGTGAACTCCACAAACGATCGACAGGAAAATCTTTCTACATTCTGGATGAGCCGACGACAGGACTCCATACAGAGGATATCGCTCGCTTGCTTAAGGTTTTAGCTCGCTTTGTAGACGATGGCAATACAGTTCTTGTCATTGAGCACAATCTGGATGTCATTAAGACAGCAGACCATATTATTGACTTGGGACCTGAAGGTGGTGTCGGTGGTGGAACCATCATCGCAACAGGAACTCCAGAAGAAGTAGCGGCCAATGAAGCCAGCTACACAGGACATTATTTGAAAGGAAAGTTACATCATGAATAAACGTGTACAAGCATTTCTAGCTAAAATGCAAGAAAAAGAACTAGATGGTATCATCATCAATAACCTTAAAAACGTCTATTATTTGACTGGTTTTTGGGGCTCAAACGGAACAGTCTTTATCAGCCGTGACCGTCAGGTCTTGGTGACAGACTCTCGCTATATCATTGCAGCCAAGCAAGAAACCAGTGGCTTTGAGATTGTAGCTGACCGCGATGAATTAGCTGTTATTGCAGGAATTGTTAAGGACATGGGCTTGTCTCGAATCGGTTTTGAAGATGAGATTTCGGTCTCTTATTATCATCGTATGCAGGCAACCTTTGAAGGAATTGACTTGCTTCCACAGACTCAGTTTGTTGAGGGTCTTCGAATGATTAAGGATGAGGCGGAGATTGCAGCTATTCGCAAGGCTTGTTCTATCTCAGACCAAGCTTTTCGCGATGCGCTTGACTTTATTAAGCCAGGAAAGACTGAAATTGAGATTGCCAACTTCCTTGACTTCCGCATGCGTGAGTTGGGAGCATCTGGCTTGTCTTTTGACACAATTCTAGCTAGCGGTATCAATTCTTCCAAACCCCATGCCCATCCCATGCACAAACCAGTGGAATTGGGAGAAGCCATTACCATGGATTTCGGCTGCCTATATGACCACTATGTCAGTGATATGACACGAACTATCTACTTGGGGCATGTTAGCGACGAGCAGGCAGAGATTTACAATACGGTTTTGAAAGCCAACCAAGCCTTGATTGACCAGGCTAAGGCTGGCTTAGGTTTCCGTGACTTTGACAAAATTCCTCGTGATATTATCATCGAGGCAGGCTATGGCGACTACTTTACCCACGGTATTGGACACGGTATTGGACTGGATATCCATGAAGAGCCTTACTTTAGCCAAACTTCTACAGAAACTATTAAGGCAGGTATGGCATTGACAGATGAGCCAGGTATCTATATCGAAGGCAAATATGGCGTTCGTATCGAGGATGATATTCTGATTACAGAGACAGGTTGTGAATTATTGACCCTTGCTCCAAAAGAGTTGATAGTTATTTAAGAGTTAAACAACTCAAATGATTGACTTTTAAATTTTAAAGGTTTATACTGAAAGACGAAAACGGTAGGTGAGGCTACCATAGGGATACGGATGACTACCGCAAAGCAGTGGAGACACTACTCGTTGGTCAACAGTCCTGGTCGCGAAGGCCAAGACTAAGCTCATTACATTGCCCTATGGAGTTAAAGCTTGAACGAAAAACAGATAATTAGTTTTTTAATCCTGCCATTTTATGGTGGGATTTTCTACTGTTTAAATCAAAGAAAGGAGATAAACGATGCAAATTGACGATCATCCGGAACCGCACATACACAGCCAATCGCTGATTTGTGTCGTTCTGTCCTTATAAAGTGATTGGTCTCTGTGTATGAAACACATCATTCATACAGATAGGAGAAACCAATGAAAACTACAAAAGAAAGATTAGCAACAGCTATTCATACATCTTTAAACGAAACTCTATCTTTTTATAAGACAAGTCTAACAGGCTTGACTGAGGAGCAGGTGGAGAAAAATCGTGACCTATATGGCGAAAATACCATCACAAAGGGTCAAGAAGACAGTATCCTCAAAAAGATTTACGAATCCATTATCAATCCTTTTACGATTATCTTACTGGTCATCGCCGTGATTTCCTTGGTGACCAATGTCTGGTTGGCAAAACCAGGTCAAGAGGATCCGACGACTTCTATTATCATCGTTGTCCTAGTCCTCATTTCTGGTGGCATACGCTTTGTCCAAGAACTCCGTAGTGATAAGGCTGCGACCAATCTATCAAAAATGATTGTCAACACAGCGACTGTCATTCGTCAAGGAGAAATTCAAGAAGTACCTATCGATGATTTGGTAGTGGGTGACGTGGTTAAATTAAGCGCTGGAGACATGATTCCAGCAGATCTTCTTTTATTTGAGTCGCGCGATTTCTTTGTACAACAGTCGGGCTTGACAGGTGAAAGTGAATCGGTTGAAAAATTGGCCTTGACCAAGGCAACAGTTCAACAATCTGATAGTCTGCTAGAAGCAGAAGCGCTCTCCTTTATGGGAACCAATGTCTTGTCTGGTAGTGCCAAGGCCGTGGTTTTAGCAGTTGGTGATGATACCATGATGGGGGCCATTGAGCAGACTTTGAACACCTATGATGAGCCTACTTCGTTTGAACGGGAGATGAATAGTATTTCGTGGCTCTTGATTCGTTTGATGCTGGTCATGGTGCCTATCGTTTTCTTGTCCAATGGTTTAACAGATGGAGATTGGTTAGAAGCTGGCGTATTTGCTTTGAGTGTTGGTGTTGGATTGACACCTGAGATGCTTCCTATGATTATCACGGCCAGTCTAGCAAAGGGCTCCATCATTATGGCCAAGGAAAAAGTGGTTATCAAGAAACTCAATGCCATACAGGACTTAGGGGCGATTGATATTTTGTGTACAGATAAGACAGGAACTCTAACCCAAGACGAAATTGTCCTTGAATATCCCTTGGACATCCACGGACGCTTGGATTTGACCGTCTTGAGACGAGCTTATCTCAATTCTTATTTTCAAACGGGCTTGAAAAATTTGATGGACAGAGCCATCATCAAACGGACTGAAAAGGAAGCCAAAGAACACACCCTCTTACAAAATCTGGATCAAACTTTTCAAAAAATAGATGAGCTTCCCTTTGATTTTGAACGTAGACGGATGAGTGTTATCGTTAAGGATGAACACGAAGTTGTTAGTTTGGTAACCAAGGGTGCCCTAGAGGAAATGTTGACGATTTCCAGTTATGCGGAATACCAAGGAGTGATTACTCCCTTGACAGATGTTATTAGAGAAGAAATTTTAGCAGAAGTCAGACAACTAAATCAACAAGGTTTGCGTGTCTTGGGAGTGGCCTATAAGTCAGGTTTGAGGGAAGGCCATGCCTATACAGTTGATGATGAAGGGGAGATGATTCTAACTGGTTATTTAGCCTTCCTAGATCCTCCTAAACCATCTGCAGCACCAGCAATTAAGGCTCTATTAGAACATGGAGTTCAAACAAAAATTTTGACGGGAGACAACGAAAAAGTTACCCAAGCAGTCTGTGAAAAGGTTGGTTTGGATATCAATCAGATGCTGTTAGGATCTGAAATCGATCAGATGAGTGATCAAGAATTGGCTCAAGCCGTGGAGGAGGTAACCGTCTTTGCCAAGCTTTCACCTGACCAAAAAGCAAGGATTATTTTGCAATTTAAGGCTAATGGTCATGCTGTAGGCTATATGGGAGATGGGATCAATGATGCTCCTTCTATGAAAGTTGCAGATGTGGGAATTTCTGTTGATACAGCAGTAGATATTGCCAAAGAAACAGCTGATGTTATCCTACTTGATAAGGATCTCATGGTGCTTGAAAAAGGACTTGTTGAAGGGCGTAAGGTCTATGCCAATATGACCAAATATATCAAAATGACAGTGAGTTCTAATTTTGGAAATATCTTATCCCTATTGGTCTCTGGAATCTTTTTGCCATTTTTACCAATGGCACCAGTCCATTTGATTATCCTAAATCTAGTCTATGATTTGTCTTGTATTGCCTTGCCTTTTGACAAGGTGGATAAAGATTTTTTGAGAAATCCGCATACCTGGGAAGCTAAGTCCATCACACGTTTCATGATTTGGATGGGGCCTATATCTTCTGCCTTTGATATTTTGACCTTTATTTTGCTCTATTTTATCATTGTACCCATGACGACAGGTCAAGTTTATGTTCATGGGGCAGAGTCTGCCGTAGGATTTATTGTCTTGTTTCAGACAGGTTGGTTTATCGAGTCCATGTGGTCACAGACCATGGTTATTCATATGCTGCGTTCAGCTAAAATTCCCTTTTTACAAAGTCGTCCGGCTTGGCTAGTCCTTGTGACAACCTTATTGGCTGCAGCCTTTGTGACCTTCCTTCCCTACAGTCCACTCGCAATCCTACTTCATCTAACTCCTTTAAAACCGATTTATTTCATCTTTTTACTTTTCATCATTATTTTGTATATGATTAGCGTGACAATTGTGAAAAAAATTTATATCAAGAAATATCAAGAATGGCTGTAAATTTTATTTTGTCAAGAAAAAAGTACGAAAATGACGAAAAAAGTCAAAAAAATTTAAAAATAGGTCGCAAGTCGGATGTTTTTTATGGTATAATAGACTAAACTGATAGTAACATGTAGCGAAAGGGGTAGGTACATGATTAAAATTTATACAGTCTCAAGTTGTACTAGCTGTAAAAAAGCAAAAACCTGGCTCAATGCCCACCAGTTAAGTTATAAAGAACAAAACCTTGGTAAAGAAGGAATTACGAGAGAAGAATTACTGGATATTCTAACCAAAACAGATAACGGAATAGCCAGCATCGTTTCGTCTAAAAATCGCTATGCCAAAGCCCTTGGAGTGGATATTGAAGATTTGAGTGTCAATGAAGTCCTTAATCTGATTATGGAAACACCGAGAATTTTAAAGAGCCCAATCCTTGTGGATGAAAAACGCCTGCAAGTTGGCTATAAGGAAGACGATATTCGTGCCTTCCTACCACGCTCTGTCCGTAATGTAGAAAATGCAGAAGCACGTTTGCGTGCAGCTCTATAAACATCAAGGCTGGGAGCAATTCCCAGTCTTATTCTATTTTAATTTCAAAAAGAAAGAAGAAAGAAATGAAAAAAATAGTTCTTGTTAGTCTAGCTTTCCTTTTTGTCCTGGTTGGTTGCGGACAGAAAAAGGAAACTGGACCAGCTACAAAAACAGAAAAGGATACGCTTCAGTCGGCATTGCCAGTTATTGAGAATGCTGAGAAGAATACAGTTGTGACCAAGACTTTGGTCTTGCCCAAGTCAGATGATGGTAGCCAGCAGACACAAACCATTACTTACAAAGACAAGACTTTTTTGAGCTTAACGATTCAACAAAAACGTCCAGTCTCAGATGAGTTGAAGACCTATATTGACCAACATGGAGTGGAAGAAACTCAAAAAGCTCTTCTTGAGGCGGAGGAGAAGGATGAGTCCATCATAGAAGCTCGTAAATTGGCAGGATTTAAGCTTGAAACCAAATTATTGAGTGCAACAGAACTTCAAACAACAACTAGTTTTGATTTTCAAGTTCTGGATGTCAAGAAGGCTTCTCAGTTAGAATATTTGAAGAATATTGGCTTAGAAAATCTCTTGAAGAATGAACCAAGCAAATATATTTCAGACAGATTGGCAAATGGCGCGACAGAACAATAGAAAATCCAAATAAATAGACTGCCTGAATTGTAGAACGTAAGGAATTATGCTATAATGGTACTATTCTAAGGAAAGAGGGTGTTAGAATGGGATTTACTGAAGAAACAGTACGTTTTAAATTGGACGATTCCAATAAAAAAGAAATTAGCGAAACTTTGACTGATGTCTATGCTTCGTTGAACGATAAGGGCTACAACCCAATCAACCAAATCGTAGGTTACGTATTGAGTGGAGACCCTGCCTACGTTCCTCGTTATAATAATGCACGAAATCAAATCCGTAAGTATGAGCGTGATGAAATCGTTGAGGAATTGGTCCGCTACTACCTTAAAGGACAAGGAGTCGATCTGTAACCTATGAGAATTATGGGATTGGACGTCGGTTCAAAAACGGTAGGGGTGGCGATTAGCGATCCGCTCGGTTTTACGGCTCAAGGACTTGAAATCATCCAAATCAATGAGGAGCAAGGCCAATTTGGTTTTGACCGCGTTAAGGAGTTGGTTGATACTTATAAGGTGGAACGATTTGTAGTGGGCTTGCCTAAAAACATGAACAATACAAGCGGACCGCGCGTAGAAGCTAGTCAAGCATACGGAGCAAAGCTAGAAGAGCTTTTTGGTTTACCAGTAGACTATCAAGATGAACGCTTGACAACAGTGGCCGCTGAGCGTATGTTGATTGAACAAGCAGATATCAGTCGCAATAAGCGCAAGAAAGTCATTGATAAGTTAGCAGCTCAGCTGATTTTACAAAATTATTTAGATAGAAAATTTTAATATAATATAAAGGAGAGGCTATGTCACACGATCATAACCACGACCACGAAGAACGTGAACTAATTACACTAGTAGATGAGCAAGGAAATGAAACCTTGTTTGAAATCCTTTTGACGATTGATGGAAAAGAAGAATTTGGTAAAAACTATGTTCTTCTAGTACCAGTTAACGCAGAAGAAGACGAAGACGGACAAGTTGAAATCCAAGCTTACTCATTCATCGAAAACGAAGATGGAACAGAAGGCGAATTGCAACCAATCCCAGAAGACTCAGAAGACGAATGGAACATGATTGAAGAAGTCTTCAACAGCTTTATGGAGGAGTAAAAACATCCAGTGGACGTGTTTAGCCCTGCGCTAGAAAATAGAAACGCAGGCATATCCAGTGAACATTTTTACCCCAGTTCCTTAAAATAAGAGAGAACTGGTAAGTCCGGGGGACGTTTTTAGCCTGACGCTAAAAATAAAGACCGTAAGTAAGTCTGGGAGACTGTATCAGCCCAACTCCTAGAAATTGGAAGAGTTGGAACGTCCGGAGGACGTTTTTACCCCAAGTTAATATTCATAGTTGCTAGTGATTAGCTAACCAGGTGAGAGGTCGGGACGAAAATCCTGGCCTCGTTTTTGTTAGTTATGAGACTTTATTGAGGCAGTTGATTGAACCTGTAATTAAGGAGATGTATATGTTTGAAGTAGAAGAATGGCTCCATAGTCGGATTGGTTTGAATTTTCGATCAGGTTTGGGTCGAATGCAGCAAGCGGTGGATTTGTTAGGAAATCCCGAGCAGTCTTATCCTATTATCCATGTAACAGGGACTAATGGGAAAGGATCTACCATTGCTTTTATGAGGGAGTTATTTATGGGGCATGGTAAAAAAGTCGCGACCTTTACCTCCCCTCATATCGTCTCTATCAATGACCGAATCTGCATTAATGGGCAACCTATAGCAGACGCAGACTTTATCCGTTTGGCTGAGCAGGTCAAGGAGATGGAGAAAACGCTTCTGCAAACCCATGACCAGTTGTCCTTTTTTGAATTGCTGACCTTGATTGCTTTCCTCTACTTTAGGGAGCAAGAGGTGGACTTGGTTTTACTAGAAGTGGGAATTGGTGGCTTACTTGATACGACTAATGTGGTAACTGGAGAGCTTGCTGTCATCACTTCCATCGGGTTCGATCATCAAGAAACTTTGGGCGATAGTCTAGAAGCAATCGCAGAGCAGAAAGCTGGTATTTTCAAGGCTGGTAAGAAGGCAGTGATTGCGAAATTGGCTCCAGAAGCTAGGCTTGTCTGTCAGAAAAAAGCAGGATTTTTAACTGTTGACCTTTATCAGGCAGGTCAAGATTTTTCAATGCTGAATGGGGATTTTTCAAGTTCTTTACTAAATATTTCGCAGTTGAAAATAGGCTTAGAAGGAGCTTATCAGCAGGAAAATGCAGCCTTGGCGTTGCAAACTTTTCTTCTTTTTATGGGAGAAAGAAAGGAATCTGTTGATGAGCAGGTTGTAAGAAAGGCTTTGGAGAAGACCCATTGGGCTGGCCGTTTGGAGCGTATTTGTCCTCAGATTTACTTGGACGGTGCTCATAACCTTCCTGCCTTGACTCGCCTGGTGGAGTTTATCAAAGAAAAAGAGCAGGAAGGCTATCGTCCTCAAATCCTATTTGGAGCCTTGAAACGTAAGGATTATCAAGGGATGTTGGCTTATCTGACTGAGAATTTGCCTCAGGTGGAACTCAAGGTGACTGGTTTTGACTATCAGGGAGCTTTGGACGAAAGGGATGTGACAGGTTACGATATAGTTTCTTCTTACCGAGAATTTATCAGCAGTTTTGAAGAAAGAGCAGATACGCAGGACTTGTTATTCATTACAGGGTCTCTCTATTTTATCTCAGAAGTACGGGGCTACCTACTGGGGCATGAGCAGATGAATTGAACTCCTTTTTTGAACTTGTTATACTAGGGGAATTGCTGGTTAGAGAAAATTTCTCTAAATTGGTAGCAGAAAGGAAATCCATCATGAAATTAAAAAGATTCACACTTTCTCTTGCTTCTCTAGCAAGTCTTAGTCTCTTAGTAGCTTGTTCACAAAGAGCTCAACAGATTCAACAACCAGCAGCTCAAGCGCAAACACAACAAACTCAGCAATCACAACCTGCTGCTTCATCGTCTACAGAAAATACAAACTAGGTAGCAACAAGTTCTTCACAAAATGCGCCCGAGGCTCAACCGACCGATATTGATGGAACTTATACTGGTCAGGATGAAGGAGGCCGTATCACTTTGGTAGTGACTGGTACAACTGGTACATGGACTGAGTTCGAATCTGACGGGAATCAGAAAGTCAAACAGCTCACATTTGATGCAGCAAATCAACGCATGATTATTGGCGATGATGTCAAAATTTACACTGTAAACGGTAATCAAATCGTCGTAGATGATATGGATAGAGACCCATCGGACCAAATCGTTTTAGCTAAATAAGACTATGCAAGTAGAAAGTGCTGGATTTTTCATCCTTTTTACTTTTACCTAGAAAATAATCATAAATACTTGCCTTCTGTCGAATACCTGAGTTATACTAGTATCAATTACCTGTTTTTAGCATTCATACTCTTCGAAAATCAAATTCAAACCGCGTTAACGTCGCCTTGCCGTACTCAAGTACAGCCTGCGGCTAGTTTCCTAGTTTGCTCTTTGATTTTCATTGAGTATCAAAATATCAAGGAGGGGATATGAAATATAGAAAATTTCAATTATTGATGTCCAAGTATGGCTTTAGTCTTTCGATTATGCTACTTGAACTGTGTCTTGTTTTTGGTCTCTTTCTTTATTTAGGACGCATGGCTCCCATTTTATGGATTACTGTCCTCATTCTACTGAGTATCATCACAATCATTTCGATAGTCAACCGTAATACGACTCCTGAGAATAAGGTAACCTGGTTATTAGTAGCCTTTGTGCCAGTATTTGGCCCCTTGCTCTATCTGATGTTTGGTGAGAGGAGATTGTCCAAAAAAGAAATCAAACAACTGAAGAAGCTAGGCTCCATGCATTTCCAAGAAGCAAATAGCCAGCTACTAAAAGAGGAATTAAAAGAAAGTGACAAGGCGGCATATGGCGTCATCAAGTCCTTATTGAGTATGGATACCAATGCCGATGTCTATGATCAAACTGCCTCTACATATTTTCCTAGCGGAGAAGCCATGTGGAAAAAGATGGTAGAAGATCTTAAAAAGGCTGAGAAATTTATTTTCTTGGAATATTACATTATAGAAGAAGGTTTGATGTGGAATCGTATTCTAGAAATCTTGGAGCAAAAGGTCGCTCAAGGCATTGAGGTTAAACTGCTCTATGATGATATTGGCTGTATGGCTACTTTAACAGGAGATTATGCACATCGACTTCGTCAGCTGGGCATCGAGGCCCATAAATTCAATAAAGTTATTCCTCGTTTGACAGTGGCCTATAATAACAGAGATCATAGAAAAATATTGATTATTGATGGTCAGATAGCTTATACAGGAGGCATTAACTTAGCCGATGAGTACATTAACCACGTCGAGAGATTTGGTTATTGGAAGGATAGTGGAATTCGCTTGGACGGACTAGCAGTAAAAGCCCTGACACGCTTGTTTTTAACCACTTGGTACATCAATCGAGGAGAGATTAGTGATTTTGATCAATATCATTTAGAAAATCATTCTATCCCAAGTGACGGTTTAACCATTCCATACGGGAGTGGACCCAAGCCAATTTTTCGAACGCAGGTAGGAAAAAAAGTTTATCAGAGTTTGATCAATCAAGCAACGGAATCGGTCTATATTACGACACCTTATTTGATCATAGACTATGATTTAACAGAGACAATCAAAAATGCTGCTATGAGAGGGGTCGATGTTCGGATTATCACCCCTTACATACCAGATAAGAAGTTCATTCAGTTAGTCACAAGAGGGGCTTATCCAGACCTTCTTTCTGCTGGAGTTCGGATTTATGAGTATAGTCCAGGTTTTATTCATAGTAAGCAGATGTTGGTAGACGAAGATTTTGCGGTGGTGGGGACAATCAATCTCGACTACCGAAGCTTGGTACACCATTATGAAAATGCAGTCTTACTCTATAAAACTCCTTCTATAATGGAAATAGCCCGAGATTTTCAAAATATATTTGCAGATTCTCAGGAAGTCTATCCTCATTCTATCAAAACAAGCTGGTATCAAAAACTTGTAAAAGAAATCGCCCAGTTATTCGCTCCAATCTTATAAGAAATCTAGGACTGAGGACACAAACCAGTCCTATTTTTCTTGCCTTTTACGAATAGAAAGATATAGGAGGAACGATGCTGACTCAGAAAGAATTGGATTATATCATAACATTTAAACAGACACATTTACACCGTTTTCGGGAAATTGAAACCTTTGTGAAACTATGCAAAAAATCACTCAAACAGCCATCGCAAGCTGACAATCCTAGGACTTTTTGATATACTAAGACAGATAAATTGAATAGGAGAAACGATATGAGTGTGTATGGTAGAGTAGAAGAAGTTCATCAGGAGAATCGTGAACCTCTAGAATACCAAATCAAACAAGAATCGCATCATCGTGAATCAAGTCGTCTTCCTTTGGTGAAAATTTTACTATGGAGTACGCTTGTAACGGGGATAACTCTAGGAGTACCGCTATTACTCGATTTAATGAGTGCACAGGAAGTGCAGGATTTTTATACAGGTTGGGCCCTTCATCAGGCAGGGAAGATTTACAGCGATTATTATGGAAGTCAAGGTTTGCTTTATTATTTGCTGACTTACGTGACTCAGGGCGGATTTTTCTTTGCCATCTTTGAGTGGTTAGCCTTGGTAGCAGGAGGATTTTTCCTCTTTCGATCGGCAGACACCTTGACAGAGCAAGGAGACCAAGCTGGACAAGTGGTGACTATTTTTTACATGCTAGTTACAGGTCTTGCTTTTGGTGGAGGTTATGCGACTCTTTTAGCGCTTCCTTTCTTATTAGCAGCCTTTAGTTTAGTTGCGACTTATCTAAGCAATCCAAGCCATGATAAGGGATTTGTACGGATTGGGCTGGCTTTGGCAGGAGGATTTTTCTTTGCTCCCTTATCATCGCTCCTGTTTATTGCTGTAGTGAGTTTAGGCTTGTTGGTCTTTAACCTTGGGCATAGACGCTTTGCGCATGGGTTTTATCAGTTTCTTGCAGTGGCTTTAGGTTTTTCACTTATCTTTTATCCAACTGCCTACTATAGTGTTGCAACAGGAAGTTTTGGGGATGCCATTAGTGGTATTCGTTATCCTATTGACAGTATTAGCTTTGATTTCACTTCTAAAATTTTAGAGAATATGGCTTTTTATGGCTTGTTGTCCCTTGGTTTGGGATTTGTGGTTTGTATCTTTTTAGGTCTCTTTCAATCCAAGCCCTCTAAACTATACGTCATTTCGGTTCCTGCAAGTCTTGTGACAATTTTAGGTTTGATTTTGCTTTTCTTTTCACAAGAGCCTCTGCACGCTTCTTATTTGATGGTCGTCTTCCCTGTTTTCCTACTTTTATTGGTAACCAATATTAAGAGTCAACAGAGGGGGCGTAGTGTTAGAAGAAGACGAAGAGAAACGCCAGTTAGCCTATGGAGTCGTTTCTTCAAAGGAAATCTATATCTGCCAGTTTTAGGGCTTGTCTATCTTTTGTCTGTTCCTTTTTTGATGAAGTTTGTTCTTTATCCGGTACCTTATCAAGAACGTGATCGTCTTGCTGATTTGGTAAAAGAGGAGACAAATACGGAAGATGCTATCTATGCATGGGATGATACTGCGACTCTTTATCGTAAGAGTGAGCGCTTGTCGCCATCGGCGATTTTGTCTCCCGTGCACTATACAGCAACTGAGGAAAATCGGAATAAGTTACTCAATGACTTGAAAGAAAAACAACCTAAGGTGATTGTGGTAAATGACAAGGTGCCAGTCTGGTCTGAAGTAGAAACAATCTTGAAAGAAAATTACCAACAAGTAAAGACTGATTACTCAGAGTTTAAAGTCTATAAAATCAAATAACCAAATCAATATCTTGTGTATTTTTAAAAATTTTAGGATTTTTAACACAAGATATTGATTTTTCTTTTTAGAGTGGTATAATACTTTTTAGAAAGAACATTTTAGAAAAGAGCATGCATATGATTGCACTAGAAGAAAAAATTACAATTTTGCCAACTCTCTTCGTCGAGAAACGAGATGGGAGACGTGTTGTATTTGATGTGGATAAGATTGACAAGGCTCTCCACAAGGCGGCAGACAAGGTTATGGATGTGACACCCTTAGTCGAAAAGCGCCTAAATGCTCTGACCGAGCGTATTGTCACAGAAATTCATAGTCGCTTTCCACAGGGAGTTAAGATTTACGAAATTCAAAATATCGTAGAACATGAACTGCTTGAAGCCAAAGAATATGCGCTGGCTGAGGAGTATATTACTTATCGGACACAGAGGGATTTTGAGCGTTCAAAAGCGACGGATATCAACTTTAGTATCCATAAACTACTCAACAAAGACCAGGCAGTTGTCAATGAAAATGCCAATAAAGACAGCGATGTCTTTAATACCCAGCGTGATTTGACAGCGGGTATTGTTGGGAAATCAATCGGACTGCAAATGCTTCCTAAGCATGTAGCCAATGCCCACCAAAAAGGGGATATCCATTATCACGATCTGGACTACAGCCCCTATACACCTATGACCAACTGCTGTTTGATTGATTTCAAGGGGATGTTGGAAAATGGTTTTAAGATTGGAAATGCAGAGGTAGAAAGTCCCAAGTCTATCCAGACTGCGACAGCTCAGATTTCGCAAATCATCGCAAACGTTGCTTCTAGCCAGTATGGCGGCTGTTCAGCTGACCGTATCGATGAAGTTTTGGCGCCTTATGCAGAGAAGAATTATCAAAAACATCTCAAAGATGCAGAAGAATGGGTCTTGCCTGAAAAACGGGAAGATTATGCTTGGGAGAAAACTCAAAAAGACATCTATGATGCTATGCAATCTCTCGAGTATGAAATCAATACTCTCTTCACTTCAAACGGACAAACGCCTTTTACTTCTCTAGGCTTTGGTCTAGGAACTAGTCGCTTTGAGAGGGAAATTCAAAAAGCTATCTTGACCATTCGGATCAAGGGGCTCGGTTCAGAACACCGCACAGCTATCTTCCCTAAACTTATCTTCACGCTTAAAAGAGGACTCAACTTGGAGGAAGGGACACCCAACTACGACATCAAGCAGTTGGCTCTAGAGTGCGCAACCAAACGGATGTACCCAGATGTTTTGTCCTATGATAAGATTGTTGACTTGACAGGTTCTTTTAAGGTACCTATGGGTTGCCGTTCTTTCCTTCAAGGATGGAAAGACGAGAATGGCGTAGAAGTCAATTCAGGTCGGATGAATTTAGGTGTTGTGACGGTCAACCTTCCTCGTATTGCCCTCGAGTCTGAGGGTGACATGAATAAGTTCTGGGAAATCTTTAACGAGCGTATGAATATCGCTGAAGATGCTCTGGTTTACCGTGTCGAACGAACTAAGGAAGCAACACCAGCAAATGCTCCTATCCTGTATCAATACGGTGCTTTTGGTCATCGTCTAGGTAAAGAAGAAAGCGTTGACCAGCTCTTTAAGAATCGTCGTGCGACAGTTTCACTGGGCTATATCGGCTTGTATGAAGTAGCGACAGTTTTCTTTGGTAACAGCTGGGAAAGCAATCCAGATGCTAAGGAATTCACGCTAGACATTATTCGAGATATGAAACGCCGTGTAGAAGAGTGGTCTGACCAATATGGATATCATTTTTCTATCTACTCAACACCGTCTGAAAGTTTGACAGACCGTTTCTGCCGACTAGATACAGAGAAGTTTGGTTCTATTCCTGATATTACAGATAAGGAATACTACACTAACTCTTTCCACTACGATGTTCGTAAAAATCCAACACCGTTTGAAAAATTAGACTTTGAGAAAGTCTATCCAGAAGCGGGTGCGTCAGGTGGTTTCATTCATTATTGTGAGTATCCAGTCCTCCAGCAAAATCCAAAGGCCTTGGAAGCTGTCTGGGATTACGCTTATGATCGTGTGGGATATTTGGGAACCAATACTCCGATTGATCGTTGCTATAAGTGTGATTTTGAAGGAGATTTTGAACCAACTGAGAGGGGCTTTGCTTGTCCTAACTGTGGCAATAGCGACCCTAAAACAGTAGACGTTGTTAAACGGACTTGTGGCTATTTAGGCAATCCTCAAGCAAGACCTATGGTCAACGGCCGTCACAAGGAAATCGCTGCGCGTGTCAAACATATGAATGGCTCAACGATTAAAATAGCTGGCCACCAAGTAACAAATTAGAAAGAAATAAAATGGGGAAATATCAATTAGACGATAAGGGTCGCGCACAAGTGACTCGTTATCACGAGAAACACTCTAAAGGTGGAGCTGATAAGAAAGAACGCTTGCTCAGCCTCAGAGAACAATTTTTAAACAAGAACAAGAAAAAATAAAAGTGAGAGTCAGCTCTCGCTTTTCTCATAGTGGGAGGTAAGGATGGAATTACGCAGACCAAGATTAGCAGATGAAGAAACAGTTTTAGAGATGATGGCAGAGTTTGAAAAGAGCCAATCAGCCCATGATGGCGGATTTTGGGATACAGAGAACTTTGTGTATGAAGAGTGGTTGGAAACAAATATGCAAAAAGAAATGGGAATAAACTTGCCTGAAAATCGTGTTCCTTCTATTCAATTTGTATCATTTGATGATGCAGGTCATGCTCTAGGATTTTTGAATCTGCGATTGAGACTGAATGAGGGTTTACTGAATTATGCTGGCCACATTGGCTACTCCATTCGTCCATCTGAAAGAGGCAAGGGTTATGCAAAAGAGACTCTCCGTCAGGGCTTGCAAGTTGCTAAGGAAAAGAACATCAAGAAAGCTCTAGTGACCTGTAGCGTGAAGAATCCTGCTAGCAGAGTAGTTATTCTAGCAAATGGAGGTCTCATTGAGGATGTTCGCAATGGTGTGGAGCGTTATTGGATAGAGGTAGCGAATGAATAATCCAAAACCACAAGAATGGAAAAGTGAGGAACTCAGTCAAGGGCGTATTATTGATTACAAGGCCTTCAACTTTGTGGATGGAGAGGGTGTGCGTAACTCTCTCTATGTATCAGGCTGCATGTTTCACTGCGAGGGGTGTTATAATGTTGCGACTTGGTCTTTCAATGCAGGAATTCCCTACACAGCAGAATTAGAAGAGCAAATCATGGCAGATCTTGCCCAGCCTTATGTTCAGGGGTTAACCTTACTGGGAGGGGAACCCTTTCTCAATACGGGAATTCTCTTGCCACTCGTGAAACGTATCCGGAAGGAATTGCCAGATAAAGACATCTGGTCCTGGACGGGCTATACTTGGGAAGAAATGATGTTGGAAACTCCAGATAAATTGGAACTCTTATCACTGATTGACATTCTTGTCGATGGACGATATGATCGAACTAAGAGGAATCTTATGCTCCAGTTTCGAGGTTCGTCCAATCAACGCATCATAGATGTGCAAAAATCGCTCCAAAGTGGGCAAGTAGTGATTTGGGACAAGCTTAATGATGGAAAAGAAAGCTATGAACAGGTGAAGAGAGAATGAAGAAAAAAGACCTGATAAAACAACTGGTTTCAGAGATAGAAGCTGGAAAAGTCAAAACACTGGGAATATACGGTCATGGAGCTTCAGGTAAATCAACCTTTGCACAGGAATTGTACCAAACCCTAGATTCTGCAAAGGTAAACTTATTGGAAACCGATCCTTACATTGCTTCAAATCGTCATTTAGTGGTGCCAAAGGAGACTCCAGACCAAAAAGTGACCGCTTGTTTACCTGTGGCACATGAATTGGCAAGTTTAGAAAGAGACATTCTCGCTTTAAAGGCTGACATGGATGTCTTAACAATTGAAGAACCTTGGAAGGCTAGTGAGGTCTTGTCTGGAGCAAAACCGATTTTGATTGTCGAAGGGATGTCTGTTGGCTTTTTACCCAAAGAACTCTTTGACAAAACCATCTGTTTCTACACGGATGAGGAGACCGAATTAAAGCGGCGCCTTGCTAGAGATACGACTGTGAGAAATCGCGATGCATCCTTTATATTGGCTAGCCATCAGATGAGACGGGAGCAGTATCTGCTATACTATAAAGAAACTGAGTCAAGGGCGGACATTCTAGTGGACCAATCAGAAGGTAAATTTGAGGTCAAGAGGAGTCAGTTTATATAGAAGAAAATCCCTAATTTTAAAAAGAAAAAATAGGAAAACAGTTTCATCGCAAAAAAAGCTAACTTCTCAAAGTAA
>NZ_VMLJ01000033.1:0-72821 GCF_013276615.1 Streptococcus sp. 1621 | reverse complement strand
TGGTTTGAAGAGATTTTCTAAGAGTATCAACTATTATGCTTTACAAACTAGTGTGAAGTGGTATATTATAGATGAAGCTACTAGTAAGTATTACAAAATAGATAGAAGGGGGAAGGGATGAAAGAAACTCAACTATTAAAAGGTGTTCTTGAAGGTTGTGTCTTGGATATGATAGGTCAAAAAGAGCGATATGGTTATGAGTTGGTTCAGACTTTGCGAGAGGCTGGATTTGATACTATCGTTCCAGGAACTATTTATCCTTTGTTGCAAAAGTTAGAAAAAAATCAATGGATAAGAGGCGACATGCGCCCGTCGCCAGATGGTCCAGATCGGAAGTATTTTTCATTAACGAAAGAAGGAGAAGAGCGTGTCTCAGTCTTTTGGCAACAATGGGATGATTTGAGTCAAAAAGTAGAAGGAATTAAGAATGGGGATTAAATCATGAAGAAAATGAAGTATTACGAAGAAACAAGCGCTTTGCTACATGAATTTTCTGAGGACAATCAGCAGTATTTTGAGGAACTGTGGGATAGTTTTAATCTTGCTGGATTTCTCTATGATGAAGACTATCTCAGAGAGCAGGTTTATTTGATGATGTTAGATTTCTCAGAAGCAGAACGAGATGGCATGAGTGCAGAGGATTATTTAGGTAAGAATCCTAAAAAAATAATGAAAGAGATTCTCAAGGAAGCACCACGCAGTTCTATCAAGGAGTCCCTTTTAACACCAATTTTTGTCCTAGCGATATTACGTTATTATCAACTACTAAGTGATTTTTCTAAAGGTCCTCTCTTAACAGTCAATTTGCTCACATTTTTAGGGCAACTTCTTCTTTTTTTGATTGGATTTTGGCTTGTAGCCACAATCTTACGATGGAGTTTAGTCCAAGATTCTTCTAAAATGAAAATTGGCACTTATATTGTCGTTGGGATTCTTGTCCTTCTAGTTGTTCTGGGATATGTAGGAATAGGAAGTTTCATACAAGAAGGAGCATTTTATCTTCCTGCTCCCTGGGATAGTTTCCTTGTCTTTACGCTTTCTCTAGTCATCAGTATTTGGAATTGGAAAGAAGCGGTCTTTCGTCCCTTTGTCAGTATGATTGTTGCCCATCTTATTGTAGGCTCTCTGCTCCGTTATTATGCGTGGATGGGCATTTCAAATGTTTTCCTTACAAAATTCATTCCTTTAGCTGTTCTTTTTATTGGCATTTTTCTCTTGTTCCGTGGGTTTAAGAAGATAAAATGGAGTGAAATATAGTCAAAAAGCCGTTGCAAAGCGGTTTTTTGTTATAATGAAGGGAAGAATGTTAGAAATTAAAGGAGAAAAATTTGATGAGATACATAACTCTTGGTCAAGATGACAAAGAATTATCAGAAATTGTTCTCGGAATGATGAGAATAAAAGATAAGTCTGTAAAAGAAGTTGAAGAGCTTGTAGAAACAGCACTTTCTGTTGGAATCAATGCTTTCGACTTGGCTGATATATATGGTCGTGGTCGTTGTGAAGAACTGTTAGGTCTTGTCCTAAAAAATCGTCCAGATTTAAGAGAAAAGATGTGGATTCAGTCCAAATGTGGCATTCGCATAGAAGAATTTACCTATTTTGATTTTTCTAAGGACTATATTATAAAATCAGTAGACGGTATTTTGCAAAGATTGAAGATTGATCATCTGGACAGCTTGCTTCTTCATCGACCAGATGCTTTGATGGAATCTGACCAAGTAGCAGAAGCCTTTGATCTTCTTTATAAACAAGGTAAGGTTCGAGATTTTGGAGTTTCTAATCAAAATCCTATGATGATGGAGTTGCTTAAAAAAGATGTCAAGCAGCCGTTAGCTGTTAATCAGCTACAATTGAGTGCGGCTTTTACTCCAGGATTTGAATCAGGTTTTCATGTTAATATGGAAGATAGTCAAGCAGCTATGCGAGATGGCAGCATTTTTGAATATTGCCAATTACACGATGTGGTCATTCAAGCATGGTCTGTCTTACAATTTGGGTATTTTAAAGGGAATTTTGTTGGAAATGAGAAATTTCAAGCTTTAAATCAAGTACTTGATCGTTTAGCTATTAAATATGGAGTAACCTCTTCAACTATTGCCATTTCTTGGATATTGCGTTATCCAGCAAAAATGCAGGCAGTCGTAGGTACCGCAAATCCTAATCACTTGAGAGAAGTTAGCCAAGCGGCAAACTTTAGCTTAACAAGAAAAGAATGGTATGAAATTTATCTTGCAGCAGGGAATAATTTGCCGTAAGTAGAAGCAGATGTAAATAAATCACAGTCAAAAAGCCGTTGCAAAGCGGTTTTTTTGTTATAATGAAGGGAAGAATTATTGATTTTAAAGGAGAAAAACATGACATTTGAAGAAATTCTACCTGGGTTAAAGGCTAAGAAAAAATATGTACGAACTGGTTGGGGAGGTGCTGAAAACTATGTCCAACTTTTTGACACTATCGAGCAAAATGGGGTTGCACTTGAAGTGACACCTTATTTCCTAATCAACGTTTCTGGGGAGGGAGAAGGTTTTTCCATGTGGAGTCCGACACCTTGTGATGTTTTGGCGACGGATTGGGTAGAAGCGCATGACTAAACGTGTACTCATTACAGGAGTGAGTTCAGGGATTGGTCTGGCTCAAGCTCGACTCTTGTTAGAGAAGGGCTATCAAGTTTATGGAGTTGACCAAGGTGAAAATCCACTCTTAGAGGGTGATTTTCACTTTTTACAGAGAGATTTGACCTTGGACTTGGAGCCTATTTTTGACTGGTGCCCTCAGGTAGATATTTTGTGCAATACTGCTGGAGTGTTGGATGCTTATAAACCCCTATTGGAACAATCAGCGCAGGAAATTCAAGAGATTTTTGAAATCAACTATATGACTCCTGTTGAGTTGACTCGCTATTACTTGACACAAATGCTGGAGAATAAAAAAGGTACCATTATCAATATGTGCTCCATTGCTTCGAGCCTAGCAGGTGGCGGTGGACACGCCTATACTTCTTCGAAGCACGCCTTGGCAGGCTTTACCAAGCAGTTGGCTCTAGACTATGCTGAAACCGGGATTCAGGTATTTGGTATCGCTCCAGGAGCAGTCAAGACAGCTATGACTGCTGCGGACTTTGAGCCAGGTGGATTGGCTACCTGGGTTGCTAGTGAAACACCAATCAAACGCTGGATTGAACCAGAGGAAGTAGCAGAGCTTAGTCTTTTCTTAGCAAGTGGAAAAGCGAGCGCCATGCAAGGACAAATTTTGACAATAGATGGTGGCTGGTCTTTGAAGTAGGAGGATCTGATGGAAATCAAAAGACACTTTGGTGTCTACGCTGTTTGCTTTGAAAATGGGAAGTTACTCTGCATTGAAAAAACGAGAGGCCCTTATCAACATCGGTATGACCTACCTGGAGGCAGTCAGCAACTTGGTGAAGGCCTGACGGAAACGCTGACTAGAGAAGTTATGGAAGAGACGGGATTTACTGTTAGAAGCTACTCTAATCCTCGAATCTACGATGTTTTCGTCAGGGAAGAGTTAAAAAATTTTATGGTTCACCATATCATGGCCTTGTATGATGTTGAAATGAATGAGAGTGCACCTCAAGTTACGATTTCGGAAGCTGTGTCTGATGGTGCGAACGATTCACTTGGATATATTTGGATAGATATTCAAGAGATAACAGAAGAAAATGCATCGCCATTAGTCTTGAAGGTTAAGTCTGAATTATTAGGATTTACAGAACTGGGCAATACTTCTTACATGAATTGGAAGGTGAAGTAGGGGGATAATGGAACTATTTAAAACATGGAAGAAAAATATGGTTCTCTATGGTCTTAAATCTCAAATTGGAACTGTCTACCGAAACAATGATAGGGCAACAAGCTTTTATGATGTTGGGAATTTTCTATACCTAGCAGGGGAGTTGGATTCCAGATTTTGGGAAGATTTTGTTAGAAAATATGGTTTAGATTATAAGATTATTATTTCAGAAAATACTAATTGGCAAGATTTTCTGCATCGGAAAGTGGGGCTAAATTCTTTTACTCGCTATTCTTTTAAAGATAAGGCAAATTTTCAAGTCAAATTTCTAAATGATCTAGTTACTCATTTAGAGGAAGGCTACAATATTGTGCCTATTGATAATCATATTTATAACTGCTTTTCTACGGAAGAATGGTCACAGGATTTACAGGGGGATTTTGAGTCCTATCAGGATTTTGTTTTAAAAGGTGGATTTGGCTTTGTGATTCTTAAAAATAATGAACTGATTGCTGGGATTTCCTCAGGGTTAGTTTACAGTGAAGCAGTTGAAGTGGAAGTTGCAACTAGACCAAACGAACAAGGAAATGGATTTGCTAAAAAGCTTGGTGCTGCAATGATTCTAGAGAGTTTAAATAGAGATATGTTTCCACTTTGGGATGCTCATAACGAGGCTTCCAAAAAAGTAGCAGAATTTTTAGGATATGAGTTAATTGGACCTTATGTAGCTTTTGAACTAGAGAAAAGTGTCATATAATGATAGCTGATATTATATCTTTTAAGATGAGGTGAATGGACATGCAAAATTAACTTGCTCTTAGTGGCGAAAAAATTCTTGAAAAAGTTTATCCTCAACTATTTCACTACATTGGAATGATTCGTGGGGAATACTTGTTGAGAGAGCTTAATCAAAACATCCTATTACCCAGTTGTCAGCAATTTGTAAAAGATTATCTAGAGACTATCTGCTCCCTGTACTCAAATGAAGAAGTTTGGTATCGTTTTTCTGAATTAACGAATATAGAAGCTAATTGTCTAAAGGGGACTAAAGAGTATTTTGATGAACGCCATCCTTTGTTTGGTTATAGAGGGACTAGGCGTTTACTGGCGTGTCTGGATGAATTTCAGGCTGAAGCACATGTCGTTACAGAAGTTTATCAAATCAATCCCAATCTGTCTGTTATCTTTCCTTTTGTCAATGATGCCGATCAATTAAAACAAGCTATTACAGTATTGCGTCGGCATGGCTTTACTGGGAAAATTGCCACGATGATTGAATTACCGTCAGCATATTTTGACTTGGACAGAATAATGGAAACGGGCATTTTAAAGATTGTAGTTGGAATGAATGATTTGACTTCTTTTATTTTTGCCACTGTGAGAAACAGTCAATGGCATGATATGGAAAATCCAATTATGTTAGATATGTTGAGACAGATGCAGAATAAAGCAAGAAAGAACAAGATTGATTTTGCTGTAGCAGGCTATCTGAATACTTCTTTCATACAAAAAATGAATCAGATGGGTATCGAATGCATTCTCCATTACAGCTCTATTCCGGAGATTTTTGATTTAGAAATTGACCATCCAGACCACCTCAAACGTGTAAAAGAAGAAAGTAAAAAATTACAAAGGAGAAACCCATGACACCGCGAGAAATGTGGAATGAATACAAACAAATCAATCCTTCTATCGGAGATGAAATCGATGCTTGGGCTTTTGGAGTGGAAGCCGATCTCTTGGCAGATTTGGTTTTAGAAGGAGAAAAGACGGCAACAGCTTCAGCCTACGACCTCTACGCACTAGAAGATGAACCCCTTCCGCAAGAAGGGACATTTGATGTCATTTTAGACAGTCAAAATCAGGCTGTCTGCATTGTCGAAATTACAAAGGTTTCCGTTCAGTCCTTTAATCAAGTTTCTGCTGACCATGCCTACAAGGAAGGCGAGGGAGACAAATCTTTAGCCTATTGGCGTCAGGTTCATGAGGACTTTTTCACCGAGTGGATGAGGGAGGCAGGACAGACTTTTACACCTGACAGCAAGGTTGTTTTAGAAGAATTTCGCAAGGTCTACCCTCTGTAGACTGTTAGACGGAAGAAAGTTTTGGAAATCGCTGTCCAATCCTTTTTTCTTAGACAAAACATGATATAATAAGTTTGTTTGAAGAAGAGCAGCAGCTCTTAAACTTAGAATAGGAGAAAACTATGCAAGCAGTTGAACATTTTATTAAGCAATTTGTTCCTGAACATTATGATTTATTTTTAGACTTGAGTCGTGAGACCAAGACTTTTTCTGGGAAAGTGACCATCACTGGTCAAGCACAGAGTGACCGCATTTCCCTTCATCAAAAAGACTTGGAAATAGCTTCTGTAGAAGTTGCAGGGGTAGCTCGCCCATTTACTGTTGACCATGACAATGAAGCCCTTCATATCGAATTGGCTGAGGCTGGTCAAGTTGAAGTGGTTATCGCTTTCTCAGGAAAAATCACAGACAACATGACAGGGATTTACCCTTCTTATTACACAGTTGATGGAGTCAAGAAGGAAGTCTTGTCTACTCAATTTGAGAGCCATTTTGCGCGCGAAGCCTTCCCATGTGTGGATGAGCCAGAAGCCAAAGCAACTTTTGACCTCTCTCTACGTTTTGACCAAGTAGAAGGTGAATTGGCCTTGTCTAACATGCCAGAAATCGATGTTGAAAACCGTGAGGAAACAGGTATCTGGAAGTTTGAAACAACACCTCGTATGTCTTCTTACTTGTTAGCCTTTGTTGCGGGTGATTTGCAAGGTGTAACGGCTAAAACTAAAAACGGTACCCTTGTTGGTGTTTACTCAACCAAAGCCCACCCACTATCTAACCTTGATTTTTCACTGGACATCGCTGTTCGCTCTATCGAGTTTTACGAAGATTACTATGGAGTTAAGTACCCAATCCCTCAATCTCTCCACATCGCCCTTCCTGACTTCTCGGCTGGTGCTATGGAAAACTGGGGTCTTGTGACCTACCGTGAAGTTTACTTGGTTGTCGATGAGAACTCTACATTTGCTAGCCGTCAACAAGTTGCCCTTGTTGTGGCCCATGAATTGGCTCACCAATGGTTTGGGAACCTCGTAACTATGAAATGGTGGGATGACCTTTGGCTCAATGAAAGCTTTGCTAACATGATGGAGTACGTCTGTGTGGATGCTATTGAACCAAGCTGGAATATCTTTGAAGATTTCCAAACAGGTGGAGTACCTCTTGCTCTTGAACGTGACGCGACTGATGGTGTTCAGTCTGTTCACGTCGAAGTCAAACACCCAGATGAAATCAATACGCTCTTTGATGGCGCTATCGTCTATGCCAAAGGAAGCCGTCTCATGCACATGCTTCGCCGTTGGCTAGGAGATGCTGATTTTGCTAAAGGTTTGCACGCTTACTTTGAAAAACACCAATACAGCAACACCATTGGTCGTGACCTTTGGAATGCCCTTGGACAAGCATCAGGCCGTGATGTCGCAGCCTTCATGGATTCTTGGTTGGAACAGCCTGGTTACCCAGTTCTTACTGTCAAAGTTGAAAATGATGTTTTGAAGATTTCACAAAAACAATTCTTCATCGGTAAGAATGAAGACAAGAACCGTCTCTGGGTTGTGCCACTCAATAGCAACTGGAAAGGCTTGCCTGATACACTTGAAACTGAAAGTATCGAAATCCCTGGCTACGCAGCTCTTCTTGCTGAAAACAAAACGGCACTTCGTCTCAACACTGAAAATACAGCCCACTACATTACAGACTATCAAGGAGACTTGTTAGATGCTGTTCTTGCTGACCTAGTTGAGCTTGATAACACAAGTAAACTGCAAATCGTTCAAGAACGTCGTTTGCTTGCTGAAGCAGGGCACATTTCTTATGCTGACTTGCTTCCAGTTCTTGATAAGCTTGCTAAGGAAGAATCTTACCTTGTCGTTTCAGCTGTTTCTCAAGTAATTTCTGCCCTTGAGCGCTTTATCGATGAAGGAACAGAAGCTGAAAGAGCCTTCAAAGCCTTGGTTGCTAAATTGGCTCGTCATAATTATGACCGTCTTGGTTTTGAAGCTAAAGATGGCGAATCAGATGAGGATGAATTGGTTCGTCAGTTGGCTATTTCTATGATGATTCGATCAAATGATGCAGAAGCTAGTCAAGTCGCTAGCCAAATCTTCGAAGCTCACAAGGATCAGCTTTCAGGCCTTCCAGCAGCCATTCGCTCACAAGTTCTGATCAATGAGATGAAACATCATGAGACCAAAGACTTGTTAGCACTTTATCTTGATACTTATACGCACGCAACAGATGCTGTCTTTAAACGTCAGTTGGCAGCCGCTCTTGCCTATAGTAAAGATGCGGACAATATCCAAACCTTGATTGCTGCTTGGAAGGACAAATTTGTGGTGAAACCGCAGGACTTGTCTGCTTGGTATTACCAATTCCTAGCTCACCAAGCAACTCAGGAAACAGCTTGGTCTTGGGCGCGTGAAAACTGGGCTTGGATTAAGGCAGCTCTTGGAGGAGATATGAGCTTTGATAGCTTTGTTATCCTTCCTGCTCATGTATTTAAGACTCAGCAACGCTTGGTGGAATACAAGGAATTCTTTGAGCCACAACTTTCTGATCTTGCTCTCAGCCGTAACATCGGTATGGGAATCAAGGAAATTGCAGCGCGTGTTGACTTGATTAACCGTGAAAAAGCTGCAGTGGAAGCAGTCGTTCTTCAATATGGAAAAGCTTAAACGTTCGTAAAATAATAAAAACTCAACTTTCTCTCTTAAAGTGAGAGGGAGTTGAGTTTTTTTTAAGGCAAATTTGGTATAATGGTTTTAATAAGGAGGAGTTTCTCATGATAAAAATCTTATTAGTTGAGGATGACCTAGGCTTGTCAAATTCAGTATTCGACTTTTTAGACGATTTTGCGGATGTCATGCAGGTATTTGATGGGGAAGAAGGTCTCTACGAAGCTGAAAGTGGTGTCTATGACTTGATTTTGCTCGATTTGATGTTACCAGAAAAAAATGGCTTCCAAGTCTTGAAAGAATTGCGTGAAAAGGGAATTACGACTCCAGTTCTGATCATGACCGCCAAGGAAAGTTTGGATGACAAGGGACATGGATTTGAACTGGGAGCGGATGATTATCTGACCAAGCCTTTCTACCTAGAAGAACTCAAAATGCGGATTCAGGCCCTTCTCAAACGTTCAGGTAAGTTTAATGAAAATACGCTATCTTATGGAGATATTCTCATCAATTTATCAACCAATACCGTTAAGGTTGAAGATACTACTGTCGAATTGCTGGGGAAAGAGTTCGATTTACTAGTTTATTTCCTTCAAAATCAAAATGTTATTTTGCCTAAGACGCAGATTTTTGATCGTCTATGGGGATTTGATAGTGATACAACGATTTCAGTTGTCGAAGTCTATGTTTCAAAAGTCCGTAAGAAATTAAAAGGAACCACTTTTGCAGAGAATTTACAAACCTTGCGCAGTGTTGGGTATATTTTAAAAGATGTTCAATAAACTAAAAAAAACATGGTATGCGGATGACTTTAGTTATTTTATCCGTAACTTTGGTGTCTTCACTCTGATTTTCTCTACCATGACTCTGATTATTTTGCAGGTCATGCACTCGAGTCTCTATACTTCAGTGGATGATAAGCTCCACGGACTGAGTGAAAATCCTCAGGCAGTTATTCAGCTTGCTGTAAATAGGGCAACAGAAGAGATTAAAGATTTAGAAAATGCCGCTACAGATACTAGCAAGACTGAGATAAAACCCAATGTCAGTTCCAATACGGAAGTCATTCTCTTTGATAAGAATTTTACCCAACTCCTTTCTGGAAATCGATTTTTGGGCTTGGATAAGATTAAGTTAGAGAAAAAAGAACTAGGCCATATCTACCAGATTCAAGTTTTTAATAGCTATGGACAAGAAGAAATCTATCGCATGATTTTGATGGAAACGAATATCAGTTCGGTTTCAACCAATATCAAGTATGCTGCTGTCTTGATTAACACCAGTCAGTTGGAGCAGGCCAGTCAAAAGCATGAGCAATTGATTGTGGTCGTGATGGCTAGTTTCTGGATTTTGTCTTTACTTGCCAGTCTCTATCTAGCTAGGGTCAGTGTTCGTCCTTTGCTTGAGAGCATGCAGAAGCAACAGTCCTTTGTGGAAAATGCCAGTCATGAGTTACGAACTCCACTTGCAGTTTTGCAAAATCGCTTAGAGACCCTTTTCCGTAAGCCAGAAGCAACCATTATGGATGTGAGCGAAAGCATTGCATCGAGTTTGGAAGAAGTCCGAAATATGCGTTTTTTGACGACAAACTTGCTGAACTTAGCTCGGAGAGATGATGGGATTAAGCCGGAGCTTGCAGAAGTTCCAACTAGTTTTTTCAATACGACTTTCACAAACTATGAGATGATTGCTTCGGAAAATGATCGTGTCTTCCGTTTTGAAAATCGGATCCATCGTCCGATTGTGACGGATCAACTGCTCTTGAAGCAGTTGATGACTATCTTATTTGATAATGCTGTCAAGTATACTGAAGAGGATGGTGAAATTGATTTTCTTATCTCGGCGACCGATCGTAATCTTTATTTGCTAGTTTCCGATAATGGAGTCGGTATTTCGACAGAAGATAAAAAGAAAATTTTTGATCGTTTTTATCGAGTCGACAAGGCTAGAACCCGGCAAAAAGGTGGCTTTGGTTTAGGATTGTCCCTAGCCAAGCAAATTGTAGATGCGCTAAAAGGAACCATTACTGTTAAAGATAATAAGCCAAAGGGAACAATCTTTGAAGTGAAGATTGCCATTCACACACCATCTAAAAAGAAAAAATAAACATATCGCTCCAGACGGGGCGATATGTTTATTTTTTAAGTTTTCGTTTGATAATAGAGCGTTGGACTTTTAAAACAAGTAAGCTGGATACTATTGCTGCAGGTAAGGCGAGCACAGTTGTTAATTTTAATGATAAAAAGATAAAACTAAAGATAGCAATGCAGATACAAAAAACAGCGATATTGACAAAAAATAAAATTTCTTTGAGATTGCTATCAGCTTGTGCTTCAGGTGTATAAGCTTGATAATGAGGAAGTTGCTGGTTTAATTCTTCTTGATAGTCTACTTCATAGGATTGTAATTTTCTTACGGGCATGATTCTCTCCTTAACAGTACATACCTATTTTATCATTTTTTCAGCAGAGAATTATTACAGAAAGGTTACAAAAAGAATAAGGTCCCTTTTCATTTTCAAAGAATAGCTGATTTTGGAGAAATATGGTATAATTTTTCCTATGGAAAAGATTATCATTACAGCAACTGCTGAAAGTATTGAACAAGTTAAACAATTGCTCGAAGCTGGCGTAGACCGTATCTATGTCGGTGAGAAAGATTTTGGCCTTCGTCTACCAACGACCTTTAGTCATGACCAATTGCGTGAAATCGCTAAGCTGGTTCATGATGCTGATAAGGAATTGATTGTTGCAGTCAATGCCCTTATGCACCAAGACATGATGGATCGTATTAAGCCCTTCCTCGATTTCTTGGAAGAAATTAAGGCCGATTACATTACGATTGGGGATGCAGGCGTTTTTTACGTGGTCAATCGCGATGGTTATTCATTTAAGACCATCTATGATGCTTCAACCATGGTGACAAGCAGTCGTCAGATTAACTTCTGGGGACAAAAGGCTGGCGCATCTGAGGCTGTTTTGGCGCGTGAAATTCCATCGGCTGAACTCTTCAAAATGCCAGAGATTTTAGAAATTCCTGCTGAAGTTTTGGTGTACGGTGCTAGTGTCATCCATCATTCTAAACGTCCACTTTTGCAAAACTACTATAACTTTACGCATATCGATGATGAAAAGACGCGCAAGCGTGACCTCTTCTTGGCAGAGCCAAGTGACCCAGAGAGCCACTATTCCATTTTTGAAGATAATCATGGTACCCATATCTTTGCCAATAACGACCTTGATTTGATGACTAAATTGACAGAATTGGTGGAGCATGGTTTTACCCATTGGAAATTAGAAGGACTTTATACTCCAGGTCAAAACTTTGTTGAGATTGCAAAACTCTTTATCCAAGTGCGTAGCTTGATTCAAGAGGGCAACTTTAGCCATGACCAAGCCTTCTTGCTGGATGAAGAAGTGCGTAAACTTCACCCTAAAAACCGTTTCCTTGATACAGGATTTTATGACTACGATCCTGACATGGTTAAATAAAGTAAATGATTCGTTGAGAGAAGAAAGATGCAAACATTTCTTCTCTCAATTTTTCTTATTCTCCAATATTTTCAAAAAATAAGTAGGCTAGGATGCTCTATTTATTAGGATTTTTAAGAAAAGTGACCTTCTTGAGTTTGAAAATTATCCTATGTTTGCAGGTGCCAAATGGCCCTTTTTTTGGTATAATTTTTTATAATGAAAACGATTGGTAATCGCTATGTTGTGGTGGATTTAGAGGCAACTAGCACAGGTAGTAAGGCTAAAATTATCCAAGTGGGAATTGTCGTGATTGAGGACGGAAAAATCGTCGATCACTATACGACGGATGTCAATCCACATGAACCCTTGGATGCTCATATCAAAGAACTGACAGGATTGACAGACCAACGTCTGGCGCAAGCACCTGATTTTTCGCAAGTTGCTAGAAAAATCTTTGACTTGGTGGAGGATGGGCTTTTTGTAGCCCATAATGTTCAGTTTGATGCCAATCTTTTGGCGGAAAATTTATTTTTTGAAGGTTATGAGCTAAGAAATCCTCGTGTTGATACGGTCGAATTGTCCCAGGTCTTTTTCCCTGAACTGGAAAAATATAGCTTGCCTATTTTGTGTCGAGAATTAGGAATTCCTCTAAAGCATGCCCACACAGCCCTTTCAGATGCCCAAGCTACTGCGGAATTACTCTTATTTCTACGGGAAAAGATGGCCCAACTTCCTAAAGGTCTCTTGGAACGCTTGCTGGAAATGGCTGATGCCCTCTTATATGAGTCCTACCTGGTTATTGAAGAAATTTATCGCAACCAATCTATCCTGACTTCTTCAGATTTGGTCCAAGTTCAAGGACTATATTTCAAGAAGCTTGCAGCTCCCAATGAACCACGAAAACTATCTCAAGATTTTTCTAAAAATATTTCTCTGTTGAACCTTGAAGCGAGGGAGGAACAAGAAAGTTTTGCTAAAGAGGTTGGCTTGCTATTGAAAGATGAGCCTGTCTCTCTGATTCAAGCGCCGACTGAGATTGGGAAAACCTATGGTTACCTCTTACCTGCTTTATCTCAAGCCAAAGAGCGACAAATTGTTCTTAGTGTTCCGACAAAGATTCTTCAAAATCAAATCATGGAAGAAGAAGGTAAACGTCTCAAGGAAGTATTTCATACAGATATTCATTCTTTAAAGGGGCCTCAAAATTATTTGAAGTTGGATGCCTTTTATCGTTCCTTACAGGAAAATGATGAAAATCGCTTATTTAGACGCTTCAAAATGCAACTCTTGGTCTGGCTGACAGAGACAGAAACGGGGGATTTGGATGAGATTGGTCAACTCTACCGTTACCAACATTTTCTATCAGACCTTCGTCATGATGGGAATTTATCATCCCAGAGCTTATTTGTGACGGAAGATTTTTGGAAACGTAGTCAAGAAAGGGCACAAACCTGCAAGCTTTTAGTGACCAATCATGCCTATCTTGTAACCAGACTGGAAGATAATCCTGAATTTGTCAGCGACCGTTTACTGATTATTGATGAAGTTCAAAAGATTTTGTTGGCTTTAGAAAATCTGCTTCAAGAGACCCATGATATCCAGTCTATTGTCGATTTGCTTGATAAGGCTCTACTGGAGGAGCAAAATAAGGTTCAGCAACGAATACTAGAAAGTATTCGCTTTGAGTGCTTCTACTTGATAGAACAATTTCAGTCTGGAAAATCTAAGAAAAATATCTTAGATTCTCTTGCTAATCTCCACCAGTATTTTTCAGAATTAGAAGTAGAAGGCTTTGAGGAACTGGTTCGCTATTTTACAGCTGACCGAGATTACTGGCTTGAAGCAACTGAAACGAGTCAAAAGAAAATTCAAATTTCTTCTACGAAATCAGGACGTATTCTCCTATCTTCTTTAGTACCTAATTCATGTCAAGTCTTGGGAGTGTCGGCTACTCTTGAGATTAGTCAGAGAGTTTCTTTGGCAGACCTTTTGGGTTATCCTGAAGCTAAATTTGTCAAGGTTGAAGCTCATAAAAAACAGGATCAAGAAGTGGTCTTGGTCAAAGATTTCCCCTTGGTAACAGAAACCTCCTTAGAAGTCTACGCCCAAGAGGTAGCTGATTTGCTGATGGATGTTCAAGCTTTCCAGCAACCGATTTTAGTTCTCTTTACTGCTAAAGACATGCTTCTAGCAGTATCGGATTTACTTCCAGTTAGCCACTTGGCCCAGTATAAAAATGGGGATGTTCATCAGCTTAAGAAACGCTTTGAAAAAGGTGAACAACAAATCCTGCTTGGTGCAGCAAGTTTCTGGGAGGGAGTTGACTTTTCAAGTCATCCTTTTGTGATTCAGGTTGTACCGAGACTTCCTTTCCAAAATCCCCAAGAACCCTTGACGAAAAAGATCAATCAGGAACTAATTCAGGAAGGGAAAAATGCCTTTTATGATTATCAATTGCCGATGGCTATTATTCGTTTAAAACAGGCTTTGGGAAGAAGTATGAGACGTGAACACCAACGTTCCTTAACCCTCATTCTGGATAGGAGAATCGTCGGAAAACGATATGGCAAACAAATTGTGACTTCTCTAGCAAAAGAAGCGACTGTTAAAACCCTCTCTCAATCCGAAGTTGATGAGGCTGTTGATAAATTTTTAAATGAACTTTGATAAATAGTATTGTATGAAAGTATAAGGTTAGTATATATGAAACGTTCTCTCGACTCTAGAGTCGATTATAGTTTGCTATTGCCAGTATTTTTTCTACTGGTTATTGGCGTGGTGGCTATCTATATAGCTGTTAGTCATGATTATCCAAACAATATTCTGCCCATTTTAGGGCAGCAGGTCGCCTGGATCGCCTTGGGGCTTGTGATTGGTTTTATCGTCATGCTCTTTAATACAGAATTTCTTTGGAAGGTGACACCCTTTCTGTATATTTTAGGCTTGGGACTTATGGTCTTGCCGATTGTCTTTTATAATCCAAGCTTAGTTGCATCAACGGGTGCCAAAAACTGGGTATCGGTAAATGGCGTTACCTTGTTCCAGCCGTCAGAATTTATGAAGATATCCTATATCCTTATGTTGGCTCGTGTGATTGTCCAGTTTACCAAAAAACATAAGGAATGGAGACGCACAGTTCCGCTGGACTTTTTGTTAATTTTTTGGATGATTCTCTTTACTATTCCAGTACTAGTTCTTTTAGCACTTCAAAGTGACTTAGGGACGGCTTTGGTTTTTGTGGCTATTTTCTCAGGAATCGTTTTATTATCAGGGGTTTCTTGGAAAATCATTATCCCAGTATTTGTGACTGCGGTAACAGGAGTTGCTGGTTTCTTAGCTATCTTTATTAGCAAGGACGGACGAGCTTTTCTTCACCAGATTGGAATGCCGACCTACCAAATCAATCGGATTTTGGCTTGGCTCAATCCCTTTGAGTTTGCCCAAACAACGACTTATCAGCAGGCTCAAGGGCAGATTGCCATTGGGAGCGGTGGCTTATTTGGTCAAGGTTTTAATGCTTCTAATCTGCTTATCCCAGTTCGAGAGT
The DNA here is from genome assembly GCF_013276615.1 of Streptococcus sp. 1621. Lineage (NCBI taxonomy): Bacteria > Bacillati > Bacillota > Bacilli > Lactobacillales > Streptococcaceae > Streptococcus > Streptococcus sp. 1621. The sequence continues at coordinate 57,295 of NZ_VMLJ01000033.1, read as the reverse complement.
CGGATATGATTTTCACGGTCATTGCAGAAGATTTTGGCTTTATTGGCTCTGTCCTTGTTATCGCCCTCTATCTCATGTTGATTTATCGTATGTTGAAGATTACTCTCAAATCAAATAACCAGTTCTACACCTATATTTCCACAGGTTTGATTATGATGTTACTCTTCCACATCTTTGAGAATATCGGTGCTGTGACTGGCCTACTTCCTTTGACTGGGATTCCCTTGCCTTTCATTTCGCAAGGGGGATCAGCTATTATCAGTAATCTGATTGGTGTTGGCTTGCTTTTATCGATGAGTTACCAGACTAATCTAGCTGAAGAAAAGAGCGGAAAAGTCCCATTCAAACGGAAAAAGGTTGTATTAAAACAAATCAAATAAGGAGAAAATCATGGTAAAAGTAGCAGTTATGTTAGCTCAGGGCTTTGAAGAAATTGAAGCTTTGACAGTTGTAGATGTCTTGCGTCGTGCAAATATCACTTGTGATATGGTTGGGTTTGAAGAGCAAGTGACGGGTTCGCATGCAATCCAAGTAAGTGCAGATCGTGTCTTTGATGGTGATTTATCAGACTATGACATGATTGTTCTTCCTGGAGGGATGCCTGGCTCTGCACATTTACGTGATAATCAGGCCTTGATGCAAGAGTTGCAAAATTTCGAACAAGAAGGGAAGAAACTGGCGGCCATTTGTGCGGCGCCAATTGCCCTCAACCAAGCAGGGCTATTGAAAAATAAGCAGTACACTTGCTATGATGGCGTTCAAGAGCAAATCCTTGATGGTCAATACGTCAAGGAAACAGTAGTGGTAGATGGTCACTTGACAACCAGTCGAGGTCCCTCTACAGCCCTTGCTTTTGCCTACGAGTTGGTGGAGCAATTAGGAGGGGACGCAGAGAGTTTACGAACAGGAATGCTCTATCGAGATGTCTTTGGTAAAAATCAGTAAAACGGGAGTTATTCTCTCGTTTTTTATGTGGAAAAATCAGGGAAATCATCGCTTTTTTCATAAAAAAATGCTATAATGAAGGGTATGAAATACCACGATTATATCTGGGATTTAGGTGGAACTTTACTGGATAATTATGAAACTTCAACAGCTGCATTTGTTGAAACATTGGCATTGTATGGCATCACACAAGATCATGACAGCGTCTATCAGGCTTTAAAGGTTTCTACTGATTTTGCGATTGAGACATTCGCTCCCAACTTAGAGCATTTTTTAGAAAAATACAAGGAAAATGAAGCCAGAGAGCTAGAACACCCGATTTTATTTGAAGGAGTTTCTGACTTATTGGAAGATATTTCAAATCAAGGTGGCCGTCATTTTTTGGTCTCTCATCGAAATAATCAGGTCTTAGAAATTTTAGAAAAAACTTCTATAGCAACCTATTTTACAGAAGTGGTGACTTCTAGCTCAGGCTTTAAGAGAAAACCAAGTCCAGAGTCCATGATTTATTTAAGAGAAAAATATCAAATTAGTTCAGGTCTTGTCATTGGTGATCGACCGATTGATATCGAAGCAGGTCAAGCTGCAGGTCTTGATACCCACTTGTTTACCAGTATCGTGAATTTAAGACAAGTATTAGACATATAAGAAAAAGGAATAAGATGACAGAAGAAATCAAAAATCTGCAGGCACAGGATTATGATGCCAGTCAAATTCAAGTTTTAGAGGGCTTAGAGGCTGTTCGTATGCGTCCGGGGATGTATATCGGATCAACCTCAAAAGAAGGTCTTCACCACCTAGTCTGGGAAATTGTTGATAACTCAATTGACGAGGCCTTGGCAGGATTTGCCAGCCATATTCAAGTCTTTATTGAGCCAGATAATTCGATCACTGTTGTCGATGATGGACGTGGTATCCCAGTCGATATTCAGGAAAAAACAGGTCGACCTGCCGTTGAGACTGTCTTTACTGTCCTTCACGCTGGAGGAAAATTTGGCGGTGGCGGATACAAGGTTTCAGGTGGTCTTCACGGAGTAGGGTCATCAGTAGTTAATGCCCTTTCCACTCAATTAGACGTTCATGTCCATAAAAACGGTAAAATTCATTACCAAGAATACCGTCGTGGTCATGTTGTTGCAGACCTTGAGGTGGTTGGGGATACAGATAGAACTGGAACAACGGTTCATTTTACTCCGGACCCAGAAATCTTCACTGAAACAACAACTTTTGATTTTGATAAATTAAATCAACGGATTCAAGAGTTGGCCTTTCTAAATCGTGGTCTTCAAATTTCAATTACAGATAAGCGCCAAGGTTTAGAACAAACAAAGCACTACCATTATGAAGGTGGAATTGCTAGTTACGTTGAATATATCAACGAGAACAAGGATGTTATCTTTGATACACCAATCTACACAGATGGTGAGATGGATGATATCACAGTTGAAGTAGCCATGCAGTACACAACGGGTTACCATGAAAACGTCATGAGTTTCGCCAATAATATTCATACCCATGAAGGTGGAACGCATGAACAAGGTTTCCGTACAGCCTTGACACGTGTTATCAACGATTATGCTCGTAAGAATAAGTTGCTGAAAGACAATGAAGACAACCTAACTGGGGAAGATGTTCGCGAAGGATTGACTGCAGTTATCTCAGTTAAACACCCAAATCCACAGTTTGAAGGACAAACTAAGACCAAACTGGGGAATAGCGAAGTGGTCAAGATTACCAATCGTCTCTTCAGTGATGCCTTCTCCGATTTCCTCATGGAAAATCCACAGATTGCCAAACGTATCGTGGAAAAAGGGATTTTAGCTGCTAAGGCTCGTGTGGCTGCCAAGCGTGCGCGTGAAGTCACTCGTAAAAAATCTGGTTTGGAAATTTCCAACCTTCCAGGGAAACTAGCAGACTGTTCTTCTAACAATCCTGCTGAAACAGAACTCTTCATCGTCGAAGGAGATTCAGCTGGTGGATCAGCAAAATCTGGTCGTAACCGTGAATTTCAAGCAATCCTTCCAATTCGCGGTAAGATTTTGAACGTTGAAAAGGCAAGTATGGATAAGATTCTAGCTAACGAAGAAATTCGTAGTCTTTTCACAGCGATGGGAACAGGATTTGGAGCAGAATTTGATGTTTCGAAAGCCCGTTACCAAAAACTTGTTTTGATGACCGATGCCGATGTCGATGGAGCCCACATTCGTACCCTTCTTTTGACCTTGATTTATCGTTATATGAAACCAATTCTAGAAGCTGGTTATGTTTATATCGCCCAACCACCAATCTATGGTGTCAAGGTTGGAAGCGAGATTAAAGAATATATTCAGCCAGGAGCAGATCAAGAAATTAAACTCCAAGAAGCCTTGGCTCGCCATAGTGAAGGACGTGCCAAACCAACCATTCAGCGTTATAAAGGTCTGGGTGAAATGGATGATCACCAATTATGGGAAACAACCATGGATCCGGAACATCGCTTGATGGCTAGAGTTTCTGTGGACGATGCTGCAGAAGCAGATAAAATCTTTGATATGTTGATGGGGGATCGAGTAGAGCCTCGTCGTGAGTTTATCGAAGAAAATGCCGTCTATAGTACACTTGATGTCTAAAAAATCGGGAGAAGTAGTTCCCTTGGTCTAAAAAATATGATATAATCATTACGATTGTTTCAAGTAAAAAAGGAGTTTGATATGTCTAATGGACAACTAATTTATTTAATGGTTGCAATTGCAGTCGTTTTAGTTCTGGCTTATGTAGTGGCGATCTTTCTACGTAAGCGAAACGAGGGAAGATTAGAGGCGCTAGAAGAAAGAAAAGAAGAACTATACAATCTTCCAGTAAATGATGAAGTAGAAGCTGTAAAAAATATGCACTTGATTGGACAAAGTCAAGTGGCTTTCCGTGAATGGAATCAAAAATGGGTCGATTTATCTCTCAACTCTTTTGCCGATATTGAAAATAATCTCTTTGAAGCAGAAGGCTATAACCATTCATTTCGTTTTCTCAAGGCCAGTCATCAAATTGATCAAATTGAGAGTCAAATTACTTTGATTGAAGAAGATATTACTGAAATTCGCAATGCTTTAGCAGACTTAGAGAAGCAAGAATCTAAAAATAGTGGTCGTGTTCTTCATGCTTTGGATTTATTTGAGGAACTTCAGCATAGAGTTGCTGAAAATTCAGAACAGTATGGTCAAGCCTTGGATGAAATTAAAAAACAATTAGAAAATATCCAATCTGAATTTTCACAATTTGTAACTTTGAATTCATCGGGTGACCCAGTAGAAGCTGCTGTGATTTTGGATAATGCTGAAAATCATATCTTGGCTTTAACGCATATTGTTGATCGTACACCAGCAATTGCAGCAACATTATCTAAAGAGCTACCAGATCAACTAGAAGATTTAGAAGATGGTTATCGTAAGCTCTTAGATGCTAATTATCATTTTGTTGAAACGGATATTGAAGCGCGTTTCCACTTGCTTTATGAAGCATTCAAGAAAAACCAAGAGAATATTCGTCAGTTGGAATTGGATAATGCCGAGTATGAGAATGGACAGGCACAAGAGGAAATCAATGCCTTGTATGATATTTTTACTCGAGAAATTGCTGCTCAGAAAGTAGTGGAAAATCTACTTGCAACTCTTCCAACTTACCTTCAACATATGAAAGAGAATAATACTTTATTGGGAGAAGATATTGCACGTTTGAGCAAGACCTATTTACTTCCTGAGACAGCTGCAAGCCATGTTCGTCGTATTCAGACAGAATTAGAGAGTTTTGAGGCAGCTATTGCTGAGGTAACTTCAAATCAAGAAGAACCAACCCAAGCTTATTCAGTTCTTGAAGAAAATCTTGAGGATTTACAAACTCAACTAAAAGATATTGAAGATGAGCAAATTTCAGTTAGTGAGCGCCTGACACAAATTGAGAAAGATGATATCAATGCACGTCAAAAGGCCAATGTTTATGTCAATCGTCTCCATACTATCAAGCGATACATGGAAAAACGCAATCTGCCAGGTATTCCACAAACTTTCTTGAAGTTATTCTTTACGGCAAGCAATAATACTGAGGATTTAATGGTTGAGTTAGAACAGAAAATGATTAACATTGAATCTGTTACCCGAGTTCTTGAAATTGCAACGAATGATATGGAAGCTTTAGAAACGGAAACTTATAATATTGTACAGTATGCAACCTTGACAGAGCAACTATTGCAATATTCTAACCGCTATCGCTCATTTGATGAACGCATTCAAGAAGCATTTAACGAAGCTTTAGATATTTTTGAAAAAGAATTTGATTATCACGCTTCATTTGACAAGATTTCGCAAGCATTGGAAGTGGCAGAGCCTGGTGTAACCAATCGCTTTGTTACCTCATATGAGAAAACACGTGAAACGATTCGTTTTTAATAAAAGAAAAAGATTTGATTGTGTGAGAAACAGAATCAAATCTTTTTCTATAGTAGTATCTTTAGCAAAAGATTTCAAAATGATAAAAACGCATAATAGCAGGTGTAGAAACTCTTGCTACTATGCGTTTTATTATGGAAAGACTTATTGGACTTTCGCTCAAGTCGAGTTTTTACTCAATTTCCTTACTTGATTGGGATTGAAATTCCAATTAATTTCTCTGAGTAGAGTGTCTTGATATTGGCTTCATCAATAGAGTCCTTATCAATTTTACGTTTCAAGAAAAATTCTTGAATGGTTTCGATTTCAGGTTCACGAATAGCACGGTGTTTGTTTGAGATGAGGATTTCATAGTGAAGCGGCGCTTGGGTAAAAATAACATCTGTATTCCCCGCAGAATAAACCTCAACAAGGGTTGCATCGGTACTTTCTAGCTGACTTTTTACAAGTTGCGAGTGTGAGTTTGTCGTATTGATAAGCTTCATAATATTTCCTCCGATTTTCTAATTCTATTATAGCACTTTTTGAATAAAGTCGCTTGATTTAGTCAATATTATGCTGTTTTTTCCAAGATTCAATAGCCCATTTATGACTACCACGTTTGAGATTTTCAATAGCCTCATCAATAGGGAACCAGGCAATATGATTAAAGTCTTCTAGTGGTTTTTGAACTTCCTTGAAAGAAGTCGCTTCATAGAGGTAGGCAGGATTGTAGTAGTAGGTATCGCGGTGACGAGAGTAGAAATATTCGTCAGCTTGTCCGTAATAGACACCAATTTCAGCTGTGAATCCAAGCTCTTCAATCAATTCACGTTTTAGGGCTTCCTGATGATTTTCCCCTGCTTCAATTTCGCCACCTGGTAAGAACCAAGCGCCATTAGGCGCTTGAACAAGAACAATTTGTTTTTGTTCAGCGTCTGGAATAACCGCATATACACCGTAACGTGAAACATAGTCTGTATTCGCTTTTTTTTCTCCGAAAGTTGGGTTTGCCATTGCATTTTCCTCACTATCTAGTATCGTTATTATTATCATAATGGACAAAGAGCAAGCTGTCAAGAAATTACAGTTATTTTAGTAAAAAAGAGCAGAAAATTTTCATTTTCTACTCCCTTTCTATAGGATTTATACTTCTTTTTCAGAAGTCTTTACTTCAGCTTTTTTGGCAGATTTAATTTGAATCTTGCCCTTGCTGGTCATAACTGCCTTGAGGTCTTTTTCGCTTGGATTTTCAAGGTAGTAGTCAGTGATTGCGTCCTCAATATAGTCTTGAATAGTGCGGCGAAGTGGGCGTGCTCCCATTTTTGGATCATAACCGAGGTCAACTAACTTTTCCTTGACCTTGTCAGTTACATCTAAATGAATGTTATTGCTAGAGAGGCGCTTGTTAACATCTGCTAGCATGAGCTCGACAATCTGAAGGAGGTTATCTTTGCTGAGAGCCTTAAATTCGATAATACCATCAAAACGGTTCATAAACTCTGGGCTAAAGAAGTTGCCGAGTTCGCCGAGAACAGAGTTGGTACGTCCTTCTCTAGCAGCCCCAAATCCAACGCTGGCTTCTGCCTTACCTGTACCTGCATTTGAGGTCATGATGATGATGGCATCCTTGAAGCTAACGGTGCGCCCTTGCCCATCTGTCAAACGGCCATCGTCCAAGACTTGAAGGAACATATGCATGACATCTGGATGGGCTTTTTCTACTTCATCGAGAAGGATGAGAGAATATGGATTGCGGCGAACTTTTTCAGTTAATTGACCAGCCTCATCATAGCCAACATAACCTGGAGGAGCGCCGACCAACTTAGCCACACTATGTTTTTCCATGTATTCACTCATATCAAAGCGAATCATACTGTCAGCAGAACCAAAGAGTTCGATAGCTAGTTGTTTGGAAAGTTCTGTCTTACCGACACCAGTTGGTCCGACGAAGAGGAAGCTTCCGATTGGGCGGTTAGGTGTACCGAGACCGACACGATTACGGCGAATAGCCTTGGCAATCTTATCGACAGCATCATCTTGTCCAATAACATGAGACTTGAGATCTTCGGCTAGATGGATGAGTTGAGATTGTTCTTTCTCTTTCAAATCACCAACAGGGATATTGGTTTTCTGCTCAATAATGTGCTCAATAGTTTTCTCGCTGATGATAGGAGTATCTTGGTCTGTGACCTTTTTCTTTTGCATTTCTTTATACTTGGCAATCTGGTCGCGGAAATAGGCAGCCTTCTCAAAATCTTCTTCTCGTGTAGCTTGAGATTTGAGATTTTCAGCCTCAATCAAGCGCTGATCAATGACTTTAGGATCCACAAAATTCAAGGTCAAGTTCATCTTAGAACCTGCTTCATCTAGGAGGTCAATGGCCTTGTCAGGTAAGAAGCGGTCTTGAATATAACGATTGGAAAGAGTTGCAGCTGCTTCAATTGCAGCATCGGTATATTGAACGTGGTGATAGTCTTCGTATTTCTTTTGAATTCCTTTGAGGATAATGATTGTTTCGTCCACCGTTGGTTCATCGACTTTGACAGGCTGCATACGACGCTCTAAGGCAGCATCCTTTTCAATGATACGGTATTCATTGAGGGTAGTAGCGCCGACAAGTTGCAGTTCTCCACGAGCAAGGGCTGGCTTGAGGATATTTCCAGCATCCATATTACCATCGCTCGCAGAACCTGCACCGACAATTTCATGGATTTCATCGATAAAGAGGATAATATCCTCACGTTTGCGAATTTCTTCCATGAGTTTTTGCATGCGTTCTTCAAATTGTCCTCGGATACCTGTTCCTTGAACCAAGCTAACCACATCCAAGCGGATGACTTGTTTGCCTTGGAGTTTATGTGGAACATCGCCATCAACGATTTTCTGAGCTAGACCTTCGACAACGGCCGTTTTTCCGACACCTGGTTCACCGATAAGGACAGGATTATTCTTGGTTCTACGATTGAGAATCTCGATGACACGGATAATCTCATCGTCGCGCCCGATAACGGGGTCAATGTCTCCACGACGGGCAATCTCAGTTACGTTGATACCAAATTCTTCTAGCAGGCCTTTTTCTTGGCTTGGGGGCGGAGTTTGAGCAGATCCACGATTTTGGGAACCATAACCGCCGTTTCCACCGTAACCTCCACCTGATTGGGTTGGGGGAATAGGAGGAGTGTTGTTAGAAGGTCTGAAATTGTTTAGGTCGTTGAAGAAATCACCAAAGGGATCGAAATCACGATTGTTCAAATCTGTCATGCCTTTAAAGAGACTGTTATTAGGGTCTGTTTTGATAATCTTATAGCAGTTTTGACAGAGGTCAATTTGTTTTTGTTTTCCATTGAGATTGGTGTAAAGATGAATTGTTGAGTCGTTAATTTTACAGTTTTGACAAAGCATACATCTACCTCATTTCTTTCTTTAGCCTGACCTGTTTAAAGGTCAAAAATAGTCAAATTTCTATACTCTCATTATAACAGGATTGGGGTGTAAAGCAAGTAAAAAGATTGTAGCTTTGAGAAGTTGTTACAATGAAAATCTTCGTGGATTTGGACTATAAAAAAATCCTATTTGTGAGACAAAAAGGATTTTGGTTAGACATGCAGGGTGTAATCCCAGCTTGTTTTGTATTAGTAAAGGAGTTCGTAAATCTCCATTGCAATCAAGTCAATGCTATCAAAAGTATAAGTTTCGCGAGCTTCTACATCACGAAGGGTAAAGATTGATCCGTTTTCTTCGTCGTGGCTGTATGCAACTTCTGCAACAACAACTCCTTCGCGTTCAAAATTACGTTTTAAATTTCCGCCATCGTTTGCCATTGCTTCAAGGCGGTTGATGATTCTAACCAAATGTGATTCCATTTTGATTCTCCTTCATTTCTTATCGTTACTATTTTACCATAAAGGAGGCCAACTTGCCTAGAAAAAACTAAGATTTCTCGCTAATTCTGCTAGTTTAAAGATTTTTAAATAAATTGGATAAAAGATTTGAATTTTAATTCAATACATGTTATAATCATACAGTACTCTATTTTAGAAAGCAGTGTGACTATGAATTTTTCTTTTTTACCTAAGTATTTACCTTATTTTAACTATGGGGCTGTTGTGACGGTTCTCATTTCTATCTGTGTTGTCTTTTTGGGAACTATTTTAGGGGTTGTCTTGGCTTTTGGGCAACGTTCAAAGTTTAAACCGCTTGTTTGGCTGGCCAACTTGTACGTTTGGATTTTCCGCGGGACGCCGATGATGGTTCAGATCATGATTGCCTTTGCTCTAATGCATATCAATGCTCCGACTATTCAGGTTGGGATTTTGGGTGTTGATCTTTCTCGTCTGATTCCAGGGATTTTGATTATCTCTATGAACAGTGGTGCTTATGTTTCTGAGACTGTTCGTGCTGGAATCAATGCGGTTCCAAAAGGTCAGCTAGAAGCGGCTTATTCGCTAGGGATTCGTCCTAAAAATGCGATGCGCTATGTGATTTTGCCACAAGCAATCAAAAATATCTTGCCAGCTTTGGGGAACGAATTTATCACCATTATCAAGGACAGCTCCCTCTTATCAGCTATCGGTGTCATGGAGTTGTGGAACGGGGCTACAACAGTTTCTACAACAACCTATTTACCTTTGACACCACTTTTATTTGCAGCCTTTTATTACTTGATTATGACTTCTATTTTGACAGTAGCCTTGAAAGCTTTTGAAAAACGTATGGGACAAGGAGATAAGAAATAATGACAGAAACCTTGATAAAAATTGAAAATTTACATAAATCATTTGGAAAGAATGAAGTATTGAAGGGCATCAACCTCGAGATTAAAAGAGGAGAAGTTGTCGTTATCATCGGTCCTTCAGGGAGCGGGAAATCTACCTTGCTTCGCTCTATGAATTTATTGGAAGAAGCAACCAAGGGGAAGGTTATCTTTGAGGGAGTCGATATTACGGACAAGAAGAATGACCTGTTTGCTATGCGTGAGAAGATGGGGATGGTTTTCCAACAGTTTAATCTCTTTCCTAATATGACTGTGATGGAAAATATCACCTTGTCACCTATCAAGACCAAAGGTGAGAGCAAGGCAGTTGCTGAGAAGAGAGCCCAAGAACTTTTGGAAAAAGTTGGTTTGCCAGATAAGGCAACTGCTTATCCACAGAGTTTGTCAGGTGGGCAGCAACAGCGGATTGCCATCGCGCGTGGGTTGGCCATGGAACCTGATGTTTTGCTCTTTGACGAGCCAACTTCAGCCTTGGATCCTGAAATGGTAGGTGAGGTATTGGCTGTTATGCAAGACCTTGCCAAATCAGGAATGACCATGGTTATCGTAACACATGAAATGGGATTTGCCCGTGAGGTGGCAGACCGTGTCATCTTTATGGCAGACGGTGTGGTTGTTGAAGATGGAACACCAGAACAGATTTTTGAACAAACCCAAGAACAACGGACTAAGGATTTCTTGAGTAAGGTTTTATAGGTTAGCTTTGTTAAGCTATTTGTAACCAATTTTAAACTTTCAAGACAAGATTAGTGAAAAGCTCGACCAGAGCTTTTTCTTATAGTTTGAAACTATAGGATAGCCTAGGAAAGAAGTGTTAGAGGGGACTAGCGGTTTTTGGTATAATGGAAGATATTTGAAAGAAAAGAGAAGTGATATGACACAGATTATTGATGGGAAAGCTTTAGCGGCCAAATTGCAGGGGCAGTTGGCTGAAAAGACTGCAAAATTAAAGGAAGAAACAGGTCTAGTGCCTGGTTTGGTAGTGATTTTGGTTGGGGACAATCCAGCCAGCCAAGTCTACGTTCGCAACAAGGAGAGGTCAGCTCTTGCAGCTGGTTTCCGTAGCGAAGTAGTGCGAGTTCCAGAGACCATTACTCAAGAGGAATTGTTAGACCTGATTGCTAAATATAATCAGGATCCAGCTTGGCATGGGATTTTGGTTCAGTTGCCATTACCAAAACACATTGATGAAGAGGCGATTCTATTGGCTATTGACCCAGAAAAGGATGTGGATGGTTTCCATCCCTTAAACATGGGGCGTCTCTGGTCTGGTCATCCAGTCATGATTCCTTCGACACCTGCAGGAATTATGGAAATGTTTCATGAATATGGGATTGATTTAGAAGGTAAAAATGCGGTTGTCATCGGTCGTTCAAACATTGTTGGAAAACCCATGGCTCAGCTTCTTTTGGCCAAGAATGCTACAGTGACTTTGACCCATTCACGTACTCATAATCTTGCCAAGGTAGCTGCTAAAGCAGATATTCTTGTAGTAGCAATCGGTCGTGCTAAGTTTGTGACTCCTGATTTTGTGAAACCAGGTGCGGTAGTCATTGACGTTGGGATGAACCGCGATGAAAATGGTAAGCTCTGTGGGGATGTTGATTATGAGGCGGTTGCCCCACTTGCTAGCCACATCACGCCAGTTCCTGGAGGTGTCGGTCCTATGACCATTACTATGCTGATGGAGCAAACCTATCAGGCAGCACTTCGGACATTGGATAGAAAATAAGAGAAAAATCGCTGAAGAGAGTGTATTTTCTATAGCTATATCTGAAATGGCAGAAATGAGTATTAAATTTTAGAAATAAGTTTATAAAAGGAGGTCTGCGCCTCCTTTTTGTTGTATAATGGAGTGAGGTGATTAGATGATTTTAAAAATTTATAATGGGGAATATAGTTTACAATGGGATGGAATATACTACTTAGCACTAATTGATTATCCAAATATTCAAGAGTGGGAATTAGAAAAAATTGCTAAATTTATAGCTTACGAAAAACTTCATAAACGTCAAACAAGTATTGACTGTGCTGATTCTTGTTTAAAAAAAGAAATTTTAGATTACATCTGTCAGCATCCCTTTCTGCCACCATTTACCCCTACAAATAAAATAGTAGCCTCGACTTATGATCTACATAAGAGGTTAGTGACTTCAGACTACTGTAGTCATACTACGACTATAGATGCAGCTATTTCTATCTTTAAAACAGGTCAGCTCTTATCTGCTGTGAAAGCCTTTGGGCGAGATGCTGAGGAGTTGGTTTTGGATAGTAGAAATGCTGCATCGGATCCGATAGATTATTTTGACTATGTCATGTTAGGGTGGTCAAATACAAGTTCTGGTTATCGATTAGCGATGGAGCGTTTATTAGGTCGAGCTCCTTCAGAGAAAGAATTACAAGACAAGTTTATTCCTGGAGTGAGTTTTCATTTTATCTATACAGATTTGATTAAAGTTACTGGTTATATTTTTGATGGCTACCATGTTGCAAAAATTAAGGACATGTTGAATTTATTTAGTGAGTTGTATATTTGTGTTATTCCAACTCATAATAAGAGCCAATTTGAAAATATTATTCCAACTAAAATACAAGATAGGGTGCATTATCTTGACTATGCTGGAGAAGACTTAGAAGAGTGGACTAAGAAAGTCTATCAAGTTGTTTTAAAACAATCAGATAAAGGATAGTTGAGGAAAAAAGGATGAAAGTGATTGATCAAACCTTACTAGAAAAAATTATTATTGAACGTTCTCGTACAAGTCATAAAGGAGACTACGGTCGTCTGCTCTTGCTGGGTGGAACTTATCCTTATGGTGGTGCCATCATCATGGCTGCCTTGGCAGCAGTAAAAAGCGGTGCAGGATTGGTGACTGTTGGAACAGATAGAGAAAATATCCCAGCTTTGCACAGTCATTTACCTGAGGCTATGGCCTTTTCTCTTCAAGACCAGCAATTGTTACAAGAGCAATTGGAGAAGGCAGAAGTTGTCTTGATGGGGCCTGGTTTACGAGACGATGCTTTTGGAGAAGAACTAGTCAAACAGGTCTTTGCTGGCTTAAAAAAGAATCAGATTTTGATTGTAGACGGAGGGGCCTTAACCATCCTTGCTAGGACAAGTTTGTCGTTTCCATCTAACCAGCTTATCCTAACTCCCCACCAAAAAGAATGGGAAAAGTTGTCTGGTATTACGATTGAAAAGCAAAAGGAAGATGCAACGACTAGTACCCTAACTTCCTTCCCTCAAGGAACAATTTTGGTGGAGAAAGGTCCAGCTACTCGTATTTGGCAAGCTGGCCAATCTGATTATTACCAGTTACAGGTTGGCGGTCCCTATCAGGCGACTGGGGGAATGGGAGATACGCTTGCTGGGATGATTGCAGGATTTGCAGGCCAATTCCGACAGGCCAGTCTCTACGAACGTGTGACAGTAGCGACCCATCTTCATTCAGCTATTGCCCAAGAACTAGCTCAAGAACATTATGTGGTCTTGCCAACGGAGATTAGTAATTGTCTTCCTAAAGTAATGAAAAGATATGTCTAAAATAGTTAGACAAAAAATGTTGATAATTTGTATCATTATTCTTAAATTACAAAAAACGAACGTTTAGCATTCTTCTCACTGAGAAACTAAATTTGTTCGTTTTCTTACTCTTATAAATCTATTTTTGTTAGAGTTTATTTGGTTTATATCCGTACTTAAAGTGATTTGTCAGAACTCTACTTTTATTAAAAAAATTCAATTTCAAGGATAAATAAGCAGTATTCTAAAGGTATTTTTAGATGAAATAAAAGCCTTTACATGGTATAATAGAGGTAGCTCTTTAATGGAGGTGTTTGAGTGGAAAATCTGAAGAAAATGGCAGGTATCAAGGCTGCTGAGTTTGTCAAGGATGGCATGGTCGTTGGACTTGGAACAGGCTCGACTGCCTATTATTTTGTCGAAGAAATCGGTCGTCGTATCAAGGAAGAAGGATTGCAGATTATAGCTGTAACGACTTCTAGTGTGACCACTAAACAGGCAGAAGGCCTTAATATCCCACTCAAATCTATTGACCAAGTAGACTTTGTCGATGTGACGGTTGATGGTGCAGATGAAGTGGATAGTCAGTTTAACGGAATCAAAGGCGGTGGTGGTGCCCTTCTCATGGAGAAGGTGGTTGCAACACCATCTAAAGAATACATTTGGGTAGTTGATGAAAGCAAGCTGGTCGAGAAACTAGGTGCTTTTAAATTGCCAGTAGAAGTGGTTCAGTATGGTGCAGAGCAGGTCTTTCGTCATTTTGAACGAGCTGGCTACAAACCAAGTTTCCGTGAAAAAGATGGCCAACGTTTTGTGACGGATATGCAGAATTTTATCATCGATCTTGCCTTGGATGTCATTGAAGATCCAATTGCTTTCGGACAAGAATTGGACCATGTCGTTGGTGTCGTAGAGCACGGTTTATTCAACCAAATGGTGGATAAGGTCATTGTTGCTGGACGAGATGGGGTTCAGATTTTAACCTCAAGAAAAGAAAAATAGAAGGGGGCATAAGATGTCTAAATTTAATCGTATTCATTTGGTGGTACTGGATTCTGTAGGAATCGGTGCAGCACCAGATGCTAATAACTTTGTCAATGCAGGGGTTCCAGATGGAGCTTCTGACACACTGGGACACATTTCAAAAACAGTTGGTTTGAATGTCCCAAATATGGCTAAAATAGGTCTTGGAAATATTCCTCGTGAAACTCCTCTTAAGACTGTACCGGCAGAAAGCAATCCAACTGGATATGCAACAAAATTGGAAGAAGTATCCCTTGGTAAGGATACCATGACTGGGCACTGGGAAATCATGGGACTCAACATTACTGAGCCTTTCGATACTTTCTGGAATGGATTCCCAGAAGAAATCTTGACAAAAATCGAAGAATTTTCAGGACGTAAGGTCATTCGTGAAGCCAACAAACCTTACTCAGGAACAGCCGTTATCGATGATTTTGGACCACGTCAGATGGAAACTGGAGAGTTGATTATCTATACTTCAGCTGATCCTGTTTTGCAAATTGCTGCCCACGAAGATATTATTCCTTTGGACGAATTGTACCGTATCTGTGAATACGCTCGTTCAATTACCCTTGAGCGCCCTGCCCTTCTAGGTCGTATCATTGCTCGCCCTTATGTAGGTGAACCAGGCAACTTCACTCGTACAGCCAACCGTCGTGACTTAGCCGTTTCTCCATTTGCACCGACTGTTTTGGATAAATTGAATGAAGCTGGTATCGATACTTATGCTGTTGGTAAAATCAATGATATATTTAACGGTGCTGGTATTAACCATGACATGGGCCACAACAAGTCAAACAGCCATGGAATTGATACACTATTGAAGACCATGGGCCTTGCTGAATTTGAAAAAGGATTCTCATTCACAAACTTGGTTGACTTTGATGCCCTTTACGGCCACCGTCGTAATGCTCATGGTTATCGTGATTGCTTGCATGAGTTTGATGAACGCTTGCCTGAAATTATCGCAGCCATGAGAGAGGATGACCTTCTTTTGATTACTGCTGACCATGGAAATGACCCAACCTATGCAGGAACAGACCACACTCGTGAATATATTCCACTTTTGGCTTACAGTCCTGCCTTTAAAGGAAATGGTTTGATTCCAGTAGGACATTTTGCAGATATTTCAGCGACTGTTGCAGATAACTTTGGTGTTGAAACAGCCATGATTGGGGAAAGTTTCTTAGATAAATTGGTATAAAATGACGCACTATGCTTTGCTGGTGAGGGGTATTAATGTTGGTGGCAAGAATAAGGTCGTCATGGCGGAGCTTCGTCAAGAACTGACAGAATTGGAACTGGAAAAGGTTGAAAGCTACATCAACAGTGGCAATATTTTCTTTACTTCGGCAGACTCAAAATCCCAATTGATTGAAAAATTAGAGACTTTCTTTGCAGTCCATTATCCATTTATTCAGAGTTTTTCCCTAATGAGTCAAGAAGACTATGAAGCAGAAGTGGAAAATCTCCCAGCTTGGTGGAGCGAAGACTTGGAACGAAAAGACGTCCTATTTTACACTGAGGGTTTGGATGTGGATCAAGTCATCGAGAAAGTAGACAGTTTAAAACTGGAAGATGAAGTTCTTCATTTTGGAAAACTTGGTATTTTCTGGGGGAAATTTTCTGAAGAAACCTACTCTAAAACTGCCTATCACAAGGATCTGCTCAAGATGCCTTTCTATCGCCACATTACCATTCGCAATGCTAAAACTTTTGACAAAATCGGTCAAATGCTAAAAACTAAAAAAGGAGACACACAATGACATTTTTAGATAAAATCAATGAAACAGCTGCCTTCCTGAAAGAAAAGGGAATCCAAGCGCCTGAGTTCGGTCTAATCCTTGGGTCAGGACTTGGAGAATTGGCAGAAGAAATCGAAAATCCAGTTGTAGTAGATTATGCTGATATTCCAAACTGGGGCCGTTCAACAGTAGTTGGCCACGCTGGTAAATTGGTATATGGGGAACTTGCAGGTCGCAAGGTCTTGGCTCTTCAAGGTCGCTTCCATTTCTACGAAGGCAATCCTCTGGAAGTCGTGACTTTCCCAGTTCGTGTCATGAAAGTCCTCGGATGTGAAGGTGTCATTGTAACCAATGCGGCTGGTGGTATCGGATTTGGTCCTGGTACTTTGATGGCTATCTCAGACCATATCAATATGACAGGACAAAACCCATTGATAGGTGAAAACTTGGATGACTTTGGTCCTCGTTTTCCAGATATGTCTAAGGCCTACACACCAGAATACCGTGCTACTGCCCATGAAGTAGCTAAAAAACTGGGTATCAAGCTTGATGAAGGTGTCTATATCGGTGTAACTGGTCCAACTTATGAAACACCAGCAGAGATTCGTGCCTATAAGACACTGGGAGCAGATGCAGTTGGTATGTCTACTGTTCCTGAAGTGATCGTGGCAGCCCACTCTGGCTTGAAAGTTCTAGGAATTTCATGTATTACTAACTTTGCGGCTGGTTTCCAAGAAGAACTCAATCACGAAGAAGTTGTAGAAGTAACCGAACGTGTCAAAGGTGATTTCAAAGGCTTGCTTAAAGCTATTCTTGCAGAATTGTAAGAAAAAAGATTTAAAAGGGGGAATGCCTCTTTCCTTTCATGGTTGACTATTCGGAATAAAGAAGAAACATAGGTAGACTATGGGGTTCTTCCTACTCTTGTACCTGAAAGAGTCTGACAGTTAGCATTGTGAAAGACAAGATTCTAGGATACTAGCATTAGCTTCCTACCAAGCAGACTAGGATGATAAGGAAAGATAAGAATGAATTTATACTCAATGAAAATCAAAGAGCAAACTAGGAAGTTAGCCGCAGGTTGCTCAAAACACAGTTTTGAGGTTGTAGATAAGACTGACGAAGTCAGTGACCATATCTACGGTAAGGCGACGCTGACGTGGTTTGAAGAGATTTTCGAAGAGTATTACTTTCTGAATTTCTCAACCTTGTCTTATATAGGGGACAAGGAGATTTAGTTTGAGTCTGCTTATAAATAAACGAAAAGAAAGATAAGAAATAATGAAAATTGGTCAACGAATTATGCGCTTTGGCATAAAAAAATTAAGTATCGGAGTTGTATCTGTTGCAGTCGGCTTCGCATTTCTAGCTCCAGCTGGAATTTCAGCCAATGAAGTAAAACAAGATGTAACATCTGAAGTGGCAACAAGAGTGCCAGATTCTAAGGAGGAATTGAGAGAGCCGGAAAATGTTGCTCCAAAACTAGAAACTCCTCTTAGAGAGGAGCCAAGACTAGCTCCTCAACCGCTTCCGGAAGCAAGTGAAGTTCTTGAAAACAAAAGGGAAGAGTCAAAAGTAGAGATGACAGAGCCAGCTCAAGACTCACCTGTTCATGCTCCTGTAGAAGAAACTAAAGAAGAAGTTGTGACAGAAAAACCAACAAATACTCGTTCTCTAACCGCAGAAGATTTGGTGAAGATTTCCAAAGGGGAATTGCATTTAGAAAATGATTTGATTGATGAATCTCTCTATGGTGAAAAAGTTCTTGATTTGGAAGGGGATGATGACCAAGATGGCATCAAAAACAAAGATGAACTTTATGTTTACAACAAAGATGGTAAGGATTATCTAGGATATAACAGTCATCCCTTGCTAGCAGACAGTGATGGGGATGGTTTGGCAGATGGAGAAGATGACAATAAGAAAGAATGGTATGTCACAGATCGTGATTCTCTTCTCTTTATGGAGTTAGCCTATCGAGACGATGATTATATTGAGAAAATTTTAGATCATAAGAATCCTTTCCCTAGTCTCTATCTTGACCGTCAAGAATACAAACTCATGCACAATGAATTGGCTCCTTTCTGGAAAATGAAAAAAGCCTACCATACAGATAGTGGTTTGGATGCTTTCTTATTTGAGACCAAGAGCGACCTTCCTTATCTCAAAGATGGAACGGTGCACATGTTGGCTATTCGTGGAACGCGAGTTAATGACGCCAAGGACTTAAGTGCAGATTTGGTTTTATTAGGTGGAAATAAACCAGCTCAAGCAGATGATATCCGCAAGGTTGTTGGGGAATTAGCCAAGGATAAAAGTATTACCAAGTTGTATATGACAGGTCATTCTCTTGGAGGCTACCTAGCTCAGATTGCAGCGGTTGAAGCTTACCAAAAATATACTGACTTTTATAACCATGTATTGAGGAAAGTGACGACTTTCAGTGCGCCTAAAGTGATTACTTCCAGAACTGTTTGGAATGCTAAGAATGGTTTCTGGGATGTTGGTTTGGAAAGCCGTAAATTAGCTGTTAGTGGAAAAATTAAGCATTATGTAGTTGATAATGATAATGTTGTGACTCCATTGATTCATAATGATCGTGATATTGTTACATTTACAGGTAATTCACGCTTTAAACACCGTTCTCGTGGCTATTTTGAAAGTCGAATGAATGATATTCCTAACTTTAATATTGGTAAACGAGCTACCTTGGATAAACATGGTTATCGTGATCCGAAATTGGATAAAGTGCGATTCTTTAAGAAACAGGCTCTGCCTCAATCTTCTAGTCAACCAAGCGCTGAACCAATGGAAAATATTGCCTTAGGAAAACAGGTTACTCAAAGTTCGACAGCTTTCGGAGGAGATGCTAGAAGAGCTGTGGATGGCAAAGTTGATGGTAACTATGGTCACAATTCTGTCACTCATACCAACTTCCAATCCAAGCCTTGGTGGCAAGTAGATTTGGCTAAAGAAGAAACCATTCGCCAAATCAATATTTACAACCGAACAGACACTGCCCAGGATAGATTGGCAAACTTTGATGTCATTCTGTTAGATAGTTTTGGTAAAGAAATTGAGAGAAAACGCATAACATCTCTTAAAGATGTATCAGCACAAATTGCGATTAACCATAAAAAAGCGCGCTATGTTCGAATTGAGCTAGAAGGCTATAATGCCCTCAGTCTTGCAGAAGTCCAAGTATATCGTGCTGAGAATATCGCTTGGAAAAAACAAGCCAAGCAAAGTTCTACTGATTTTGGAGGAGATGCTAGTCGTGCCTTGGATGGTAATACCAATAGTAGTTATAGCCAGCAATCAATTACCCATACAAAATTTGAAAACCAGCCTTGGTGGGAAGTTGATTTAGGTCGTACAGAACAGGTAGGACTTGTTCGCCTTCATAACCGTGGGGATGGAGAACTTTCTAAACGTCTGTCAGACTTTGATGTGATTTTATATGATGAAAAAGGGAAAGAAGTTGCTAGACAGTATGTTTCTAAACTTGACGGAACGAGCTTGGATGTTCAATTAAATGGGAAATTGGGACGCCGTGTTCGTGTGCAACTACGTAAGAACAATCAAGCCCTCAGTCTTGCAGAAGTAGAAGTTTTCCGCTTTATAGCTACGAATGGTGAGACGGCGACACAAATTTCTAAGCCAGTTCAACCAATCAGTCAAACTCCTGCAAAAGACAAAACATTGACAATTCAACATAGTGGAGCTTACATTGCTCGCTACTCTATAACTTGGGAAGAAGTTACAGTAGATAAAGATGGAAACCAAGTTGTTCGTAGTCGTTCTTGGGAAGGAAACGGTCGCAACCAGACTGCAGGTTTTGTCCTCAACCTCCCAATCAAAGAAAATATGAGAAATCTGCGAATTAAGATTGAGAAAAAGACAGGTCTACTATGGAATAGATGGCAAACAATCTATGAAAACAGACCAATTTTAGCTCAACCCCACCGTAAAATTACCCATTGGGGAACAACATTAAATTCTAAGATTTCTGATGACGATGTCTTGTAATCTGATGATACAATGACAGTTAGATGATTTAGTTCATAAGAGAAGTACTACCTGAGCTTGAATAGAACTCAGGTAGCTCTCTGTGAAAGAAAAAAATAAAACAGAAAGGTAGAGCGCGTGTTCTAATTTGAACACGAGCAGAAATTCGTACCTATAAGATGCTTGGAACAGATGTGGTCGGAATGTCAACTGCTCCTGAAGTTATTGTTGTAGCCTACTCGGGTTTGAAACTTCTAGGAATTTTATGTATTACTAACTATACTACTGGTTTCAAAGAAGAGATTAACCACGAAGAGGTTATAGAAGTGACTGAGTGTGTTAAAGGTGATTTTAAAGGCTTACTTAAAGCCGTTTTTGCTGAATTATTACTATGTTAAAAGAATTGAGGAGTATTTTTCTACATTATCTTTTAAAGATAATAGAGGAGATAGCTTTTGGTCAATCAGAGCATCAAACTGTATTCTTGACAGATGGAGTTTCCTCGTCGCGGATAGGATTAAGTTTAATAATCGTGGGTGCCAGCTCATCCTTGGTCTGGTATTTCTTGCAAAAAAAATCACAGATTTTTTCCATTAAAGCGCAGATGAAGGATGAGACTTCACAATACAAACTTCATTTTTTAAAACAGCTATTTCATTCAATTTGGCAGATTATTGCAGTTGTAGGGGGAGCACCTATTGGTAAAGAAGCTGCGCCACGAGAGATTGGGACTCTATTTGCAGGACCAATTGGAAAAATATGTTCTCTCTCTCTAAGAAGGATCAAATTTTTCTCCTTGCTTGTGGTGCTGGTGCTGGTTTAGCAGCTGTCTATCAGGTTCCATTAACAAGTGTCTTCTTTGTTTTTGAAACTCTAGGAATTGCTCTATCTATTAAACGAGTTGTCTTAGTCGGTTTGACTACCTATGTCTCAACCTATACAGCAGGCTTGGTTATTTCAGATCAGGCTCTCTACCAGATTCCAGCCATCGCATGGTCATTAAAGGAAATGTGGATTATTCCCTTGCTACTTCTTTTCTTAACCCCACTAGCTTGGTTTTTTGGTTGCTTAAGTAAAGAAGTGTCTTCAAACAGGATAAAAGATAAACGAGTACTTCTCACATTGCCTACAGCTTTTCTTTTTCTTGCTGGGTTGGCAAGTTATTTTCCACATCTACTTGGAAATGGACGTATGATGGCTCAGGAAGTATTGAATGCTAGCAATGGTAAAACAGTATTCCTCTTGTTTATCCTAAAAGCACTGGTCGTTCTTATTACTCTGTGGGCAGGGACCTATGGTGGTACTCTTACGCCATCTTTTGCCTTGGGGATGGCTGGAGCTGCTCTCTTTGGAATGATTCTAGGTGGGGATAACCAGCCAAGCATTTTGCTTTTGGGATCGGTTTGCTTTTTGTCTGTGACCTTGAGGGCTCCCTGGTCTGCAACTGGATTAGTAATAGGGTTCACTGGGCTAGCTTTAGATTCTCTTCCGTATCTCTTAGTAACAGCTGTTTTAGCCTATGAATTTGCAAAAATATTAGACCGTTTTTCTTGGGCTAACATACTGTGTCAGAAGTCAAAGAATAAAGAATAGAGTAATAAGATAGAGAACGATCGTTTCTTCTAATCAAAGATTTATCTTAAAAGATTAAAAACTATTGTCAATTTATCAATAACTGTTTGAAATAAAAAAGAAGTAGGCTTATCGGAGTCATGATTGAATCCGATTTTTCCTAGCTATGAAATATAAAAAAAGAAAGGTAGAGCGAGATGTTCTGATTTGAACACGAGCGGAGAACTTTTCTAAAAACTTAGAGAGGGTAGTTTGGTTTTGAATTGAACCCGTGCTATTCTCCTATTTGTCATCAAAATTAAGAAAGAAAGGAATTGAACCCACCCTAAAAGCAGTGGGAAAAAGATAGTTGGTCTAACGAGCATCGCTCACTGAACCCAACTCCTATTTTCCCTTTGCTTTTTGACGGGTTTGGTATCTTTCTGATTATAAATTTTAGAATAAAGAAAGGATGGGTTAACTGTATTCATTGAACTGAATACGGGCGGAGAACTGTGTAAAAAAGATAAACTGTCTAGCATCTGCGATGCGTCGTCAGTTTCCTATTTTTACTTTGTTCTCTGTCGCCCTTTATATCTTAACTATGTCTATCCATATTGCTGCTCAGCAGGGTAAAATTGCTGATAAAATTCTTCTTCCTGGGGATCCTCTTCGTGCTAAGTTTATTGCGGAGAATTTCCTTGAAGATGCTGTTTGTTTTAACGAAGTACGTAACATGTTGGGTTATACTGGTACTTACAAGGGTCACCGTGTATCTGTCATGGGAACTGGGATGGGTATGCCCTCTATTTCGATTTATGCGAGTGAGTTGATTGTTGACTACGGTGTGAAGAAATTGATTCGTGTTGGAACTGCGGGTTCTTTGAATGAAGATGTACACGTTCGTGAATTGGTTTTGGCGCAAGCAGCTGCAACTAATTCAAACATCGTCCGTAATGACTGGCCACAGTATGATTTCCCACAAATCGCTAGCTTTGACTTGCTGGACAAGGCCTACCATATCGCCAAAGAACTTGGTATGACAACCCACGTTGGGAACGTTTTGTCATCTGATGTCTTTTACTCAAACTACTTTGAAAAGAATATCGAGCTTGGTAAATGGGGAGTTAAGGCTGTGGAAATGGAAGCGGCAGCTCTTTACTATTTGGCGGCTCAGCACCATGTTGATGCTCTTGCTATCATGACCATCTCTGATAGTTTGGTTAATCCAGACGAAGACACAACTGCAGAAGAACGCCAAAATACCTTCACCGATATGATGAAGGTTGGTTTGGCAACCTTGATTGCAGAATAATTATAGCCAAAAAAGGAAGCCCTTCTTTATGAATTGGAGGACTTCCTTTTCTTATCCAGAAATTGATCTAGTTCTTTCTGATTTCGAAGAATAGTGACTTTATGTGAGTATTCTTGGCAAAGTTTTTGGTAATTCTCTTTTTGAGCTTTAGTCCGCCCATCCCAGAGAATCCAACGAATAAATTCCCAGTTGAATTGCTCGGGGCATCCCTTAGCCATACTTTCTCTGACTTTTCCTCGGTATTTAAGATAACGCTTAAAGGCCCGAAAGAGACAGGTAAATGGTGAAAAATTGAGAAAGATGATTTGGTCAGATTCCTGCATTCTTTCCTCATAGAAACACCAAGAATAATTACCATCGATGACCCAAGCTTCATGCTTGGTGAGAAAATTTTTCATCTCGGTTAACATCCAATCACGGTCACTGTCTTGCCAACCAGGTTGAAATTGGAGTGTGTCCATGTGAAGTTTTGGGATGGAGTAGTAGAGAGATAACTTTTCAGCTAGCGTTGACTTACCAGCACCAGAATATCCGATAATTGCGATTTTCATTTTCTACCCTTTCCTATTTGGAGACAAAAAAACAGCCTCTATGGACTGTTTCTTATTTAGCAAGTTTAGCTGAAAGACGAGCTTTATCGCGGCTTGCTTTGTTTTTGTGAATCAAACCTTTAGTTTCTGCTTTATCGATAGCTGAGCTAGCAGCACGGAAAAGTTCTTCAGATGGGTTTGCTTCGAAAGCTTTGATAGCAGTACGCATAGCTGATTTTTGAGCTGAGTTCTTTTCGTTTTGTTTAACGTTCAATTCAGCGCGTTTGATAGCTGATTTAATGTTTGCCAATGTTCTTACCTCCATATTTACTAACTATACCATTATATCTGAAAACTTACGTTTTGACAAGGGAAAATTACTTTTTTAAGTAAATTTCATCGATTTCATGGTTCTTACTTTTATGTAGAATCACTTCCGCACGATTTCTGGTTGGTTCAATATAATTTTGTAGATTTGTGAGATTGATACTGGTCCAGACCTGATGGGCAAAGGACTCCACTTCCCCAATCGGCATTTGTGTAAAACGATAATAGTAGCTATTAGGGTCATTTTGGGCTAGGCTCAGCATTTTCAAGAAACGGTCCAGATACCAACTCTCGATGTCATCGACTGCAGCATCAACATAGATGGAAAAGTCAAAGAAGTCAGTAATGTAGAGACGCTCGTTTTGTGGATTTTGAAAGACATTGATTCCTTCAACAATCACAAAATCAGCAGCTTTGACGCTTTGCTTTTCCTCGGGTACGATGTCGTAGACTTCATGAGAATAGACAGGAATATCTACATCTTGTCCATTTTTGATGCGGTCCAAGAAGTTGAGAAGAGCTTCCATATCATAGCTTTCAGGAAATCCTTTACGATTTAAAATCCCCTGCTCAATCAAGGTCTGGTTGGGATAGAGAAAGCCATCAGTTGTAACCAACTCAACACTAGCATCAGTTACAGTTCTAGAAAGCAGGATTTGAAGTAGGCGACTGGTTGTGGATTTTCCAACGGCAACACTCCCAGAAACCCCAATAATAAAAGGCTGAGATTTACTTTCACGTTGGAGGAAAATTCCTTTTGAAAAGGCTAAATCTTCCTTAGTTCGCTTGTAAATCTGAATCAGATGAGCCAAGGGGAGATAGATATCTGTAACGTCTTGAAGACTGATTTGGTCATTAAAACTCTTGATAGATTCCAATTCTTCTTCTGTCAAAGGAGGTGTTGTCTTTCGATGTAAAGATTGCCAAGTCTGGCGGCTGATTTTTTCAAAATGTAAAAATTCGTTGGTCATTTGTTTTCCCCTAGATATTTTGTCTATCATACCATAAAAAGCTAAAAAAATAAAGCGGTTTCTTGAATGTGGTAAGTCAATAGTATATAATATAAGTAGATAGAGGATGAACAATTTATTGATGAAGTAGGAGCTGCTTTATAGCTGACTTATCAGCTATAAAGGGGGCTTTGGGGTTTATAACTTATAGGAGGTGTACTATGAAAATCTTGAAACCTTACCTATTGGAACTCTGTTTTATTTTAAGTTTTGCCTTACCTTTTATAAAAGGAGTCAATGCGGATAATGGTAGACGCTTTGTGGAAATCTATTACGGTTTTACTTTTTTGATGGAGCATGCCATTATAACAACTGTCTTTATCTGTTCGCTCTTGATTGCTTGGCTACTCAAAAAACGGTGGACGAAACGACTTGCTGCTGGAAGTTATCTATTTTTGATTTTGTGGATTGCGACAGAGGGTTATTTCTTCCGCATGTCGATAGAAGATTTGCTACGACTTTGGACAAGTTCAGAAATCTTGACACAAACTTATCAGTTGGGTTTTTATTTAAACATTTTGTTGGGAATCCTATTGATAGTGAAATATTTAAAAGTAAAGAAATAGCGCTGACAATGCGTCTGATGATAGACAATAAACTTTGTGTTATGTGTTTTATCGTGGCAATGATAACTGTAGTCCTAGATGAAATACAATTTGCTTATAAAAGTTGAAAGAGATTGAAGGGGAGCTATTGTAAAGCAACTTCCTTCAATCTTTTTGTCTCATTCTGGATATGTAAACGATTTACAATTTAAGTCAAATTATGGTAAAATAGTTTCATGAGTAAAATGTATTATGCAGAAAATCCTGACGCTGCTCACGATATTCATGAGTTGAGAGTAGAATTGTTGGGAGAAAAAATGACCTTTTTGACGGATGCAGGTGTTTTTAGCAAAAAGATGGTTGATTTTGGAAGTCAACTCTTGCTCAAGTGTCTTGAGGTCAACCAAGGAGAGACAGTCCTAGATGTAGGCTGTGGTTACGGTCCATTAGGATTGTCCTTGGTCAAGGTTTACGGAGTTCAGGCGACCATGGTTGATATCAATAATCGTGCCTTGGATTTGGCGCGACAAAATGCTGAACGAAATAAAGTAGAAGCGACGATTTTCCAGTCCAACATCTATGAACAAGTTGAAGGGAATTTTGACCACGTCATTTCTAATCCTCCTATCCGTGCAGGAAAGCAAGTGGTTCATGAAATCATTGAGAAAAGTAAAGATTTCTTGGAAATTGGTGGTGATTTGACAATCGTCATCCAGAAGAAACAAGGGGCTCCAAGTGCTAAGTCTAAGATGGAAGATGTGTTTGGAAATTGTGAAATCCTTAAAAAAGACAAGGGATACTATATCCTTAGAAGTGTGAAAGAATGAGAGCAGTTGATTTAATCCAAAAAAAACGAGACGGTCAAGAACTGACTTCGAGTGAAATTGAATGGTTAGTTGAAGGCTATGTGTCAGGAACGGTTCCTGATTATCAGATGTCTGCCTTTGCTATGGCTGTCTATTTCAAAGGAATGACGACTCGTGAAATTTCTGATTTAACGATGAATATGGTTAAGACTGGGCAAGAGTTTGACCTGTCTGTCATTGATGGTGTGAAAGTTGACAAGCATTCTACGGGTGGTGTTGGTGATAAGGTGACCTTGATTTTGGCTCCTCTTGTTGCTAGCTTTGGTGTGCCTGTGGCAAAAATGAGTGGTCGTGGTCTCGGCCATACTGGTGGAACAATTGATAAATTGGAGTCCATTAAGGGCTATCAAGTCGAGCGCAGTCAAGAAGATTTCATTCGTCAGGTTCAGGATATTGGAGTATCTGTCATTGGGCAATCAGACCAGCTGGTCAAAGCTGATAAGCTTCTCTACGCCCTCCGTGATGTGACCGCAACTGTCGACACGATTCCTTTGATTGCGAGTTCGGTGATGAGCAAGAAAATTGCGGCAGGGGCGGATGCTATTTTGCTAGACGTGACTGTCGGTGAGGGTGCCTTCATGAAGACGGTTGATGAGGCGCGTGAATTGGCTCAAACCATGGTGGAACTTGGTAAGGCTGTTGGACGGAAGACAGTAGCAGTGATTACGGATATGAGCCAGCCTTTGGGACGAGCGATTGGAAATCGTCTGGAGATTCTTGAAGCATTGGAGATTTTACAAGGGCAAGGCCGTCAGGATATTACCCACTTCATCTGTGAATTGGCTCAAATTATGCTTGGCCTGGCAAATATAAATAAGACAGTTGAAGAAGTTCGCCAACATCTTGAAAATCGTCAAGCGCTGGCTAAGTTTGAGGAGATGGTCCAAGCCCAAGGTGGAGACTTGGAGGACCTCTATCGCCCAGTCAATGTTGCCCATGTGGTGGAAATCCCTGCTCAGGAAACGGGTGTCATTTCTGCTCTTCCGGCTATGGAATTTGGGCTTTATGCTATGAGACTGGGAGCTGGTCGTGCAGTCAAGTCTGATGCCTTGGACTATGAGACAGGAATTGTTTTTGAAAAGAAAGTTGGAGATTCCGTTCAAAAGGGAGAAATTGTTGCAAAAGTATACACAAATGGAAAAATTTCTCCTCAGCTAGTTACAGATTTTCAAAAATATGTTAAAATAAATGATAGGGTGCAAAGTTTACGAGAAATTATAGAAATTATCTCATAAACAGCAGGAGAATCCGAATATGAAATTAAATAAATATATCGATCATACGCTTTTAAAACAAGATGCAACAGAAAATCAAATTGATTGTTTGTTGTCTGAGGCTAGGGAGTATGATTTTGCCAGTGTTTGCGTTAATCCGACCTGGGTTGAACATGCCAAAAAAGGGCTTGAAGGCACAGATGTCAAGGTCTGCACAGTAGTAGGTTTCCCTTTGGGGGCAACAACTTCAACTGTGAAAGCTTTTGAGACAAAAGAAGCTATCCAAAATGGTGCAGATGAGATTGATATGGTGATCAATGTTGGGGCTCTCAAATCAGGTAATTTAGCCTTGGTTGAATCGGACATCCGTGCTGTTGTAGAAGCAAGTGGTGACAAGTTAGTGAAAGTCATTATTGAAGCTTGCCTTCTGACAGATCAAGAAAAAGTTGTGGCTTGTCAATTAGCCCAAAAAGCAGGAGCTGATTTTGTTAAAACATCTACTGGCTTTTCAACTGGTGGCGCTACGATAGCAGATGTTCAATTGATGCGTGAAACAGTTGGGCCTGATATGGGTGTCAAGGCTGCTGGTGGAGCTCGTTCTTATGAGGATGCTCTTGCCTTTGTCGAAGCAGGTGCGACCCGTATCGGAACGTCAGCTGGAGTAGCAATTCTAAAAGGAGAATTGGCAGATGGCGACTACTGAGTTGATTGAACTGGCAATTGAAACCAGCAAGAAAGCCTATGTCCCTTATTCTCACTTTCCTATCGGAGCAGTTTTAGTAGCCAAAGACGGCAGTGTTTACACGGGAGTGAATATCGAAAATGCTAGCTATCCTTTGACAAACTGCGGAGAGCGTACAGCGATTTTTAAAGCAGTTTCTGAAGGGCAAAGAGAATTTTCAGAGCTGATTGTTTATGGTCAAACTGAAAAACCAATCTCACCATGTGGTGCTTGTCGCCAAGTAATGGTCGAATTTTTTGAACAAGATCTAAAAGTGACCTTAGTCGCAAAAGATAAATCGACGGTCGAGATGACGGTCGGGGAATTACTTCCATATTCTTTTACAGACTTAAATTAGTCTGAGTCGCTCTTTGAGTGGCACGGTCCTTGTGGCCAACCAATCCATACTTGCAACATCGTTGCACATCTTATTTAGGAGGTTCAGTAATGAACAAGAAACAATGGCTAGGTCTTGGCCTAGTAGCAGTGGCAGCAGTTGGACTTGCTGCATGTGGTAACCGCTCTTCTCGTAAGGCAGATTCATCTTCTGATGTGAAGACAAAAGCAGCAATCGTCACTGATACTGGTGGTGTTGATGATAAATCATTCAACCAATCAGCTTGGGAAGGTTTGCAGGCTTGGGGTAAAGAACACAATCTTTCAAAAGATAACGGTTTCACTTACTTCCAATCAACAAGTGAAGCTGACTACGCTAACAACTTGCAACAAGCGGCTGGAAGTTACAACCTAATCTTCGGTGTTGGTTTTGCCCTTCACAATGCGGTTGAAGAAGCAGCTAAAGAACATTCTGACTTGAACTATGTCTTGATTGATGATGTGATTAAAGATCAAAAGAATGTTGCGAGCGTAACTTTCGCTGATAATGAGTCAGGTTACCTTGCAGGTGTAGCTGCAGCAAAAACAACTAAAACAAAACAAGTTGGTTTTGTAGGTGGGCAGGAGTCAGAAGTTATCTCTCGTTTTGAAGCTGGTTTCAAGGCAGGTGTTGCCTCAGTAGACCCATCTATCAAAGTACAAGTTGACTATGCTGGTTCATTTGGTGATGCTGCTAAAGGTAAAACAATTGCAGCAGCACAATACGCAGCTGGTGCAGATATTGTTTACCAAGTAGCTGGTGGTACAGGTGCTGGTGTCTTTGCAGAAGCAAAATCACTCAACGAAAGCCGTCCTGAAAATGAAAAAGTTTGGGTTATCGGTGTTGACCGTGACCAAGAAGCAGAAGGTAAATACACTTCTAAAGATGGCAAAGAATCAAACTTTGTTCTTGCATCTACTTTGAAACAAGTTGGTACAACTGTAAAAGATATTTCTAACAAGGCAGAAAAAGGTGAATTCCCTGGCGGTCAAGTGATCGTTTACTCATTGAAAGATAAAGGGGTTGACTTGGCAGTAACAAACCTTTCAGAAGAAGGTAAAAAAGCTGTCGAAGATGCTAAAGCTAAAATCCTTGATGGAAGCGTAAAAGTTCCTGCAAAATAATGGATGGAAGTTATTTCTTAGGAAGCGGCCATCGGTCGCTTTTTTAAGAGTTGAGACAAAGTCATTTTGTCTCAGTAAAGCTTGCTACTAGACAAACTAGCAAGTTTTATTGAAATAAAATAAGACTCTGAAAGGAAGAGCACATGGCACACGAAAATGTCATTGAGATGCGTGATATTACCAAGGTGTTTGGTGAATTTGTTGCCAACGACAAAATCAACCTGCACCTACGAAAAGGTGAAATTCATGCACTTTTAGGAGAAAATGGGGCTGGTAAGTCTACGCTCATGAACATGTTAGCAGGCCTTCTTGAACCAACTAGTGGTGAAATCGCGGTCAACGGTCAAGTTGTCAACCTTGACTCCCCATCTAAAGCAGCTGGCTTGGGAATCGGAATGGTTCACCAGCACTTTATGTTGGTAGAGGCTTTCACGGTGGCTGAAAACATCATTTTAGGTAGTGAATTGACTAAAAATGGTGTGCTAGATATCGCTGGAGCTAGCAAAGAAATCAAGGCTCTTTCTGAACGTTATGGCTTAGCTGTGGACCCTTCTGCCAAGGTGGCAGACATCTCGGTTGGAGCCCAACAACGTGTAGAAATTTTAAAAACCCTTTATCGGGGAGCTGATATTCTTATTTTTGACGAACCAACTGCTGTCTTGACTCCATCAGAAATTGAGGAGTTGATGGCTATTATGAAAAATCTTGTCAAAGAAGGAAAATCAATTATCTTGATTACTCACAAGTTGGACGAGATTCGCGCAGTTTCTGACCGCGTTACAGTTATTCGTCGTGGGAAATCAATTGAAACCGTCGAAATTGCAGGGGCTACCAATGCTGATTTGGCAGAAATGATGGTAGGACGTTCTGTTTCCTTTAAGACAGAGAAACAAGCATCTCAACCAAAAGAAGTGGTCTTGTCAATCAAAGATTTGGTGGTCAATGAAAACCGTGGTGTTCCAGCTGTGAAAAATCTGTCCTTGGATGTTCGAGCGGGAGAGATTGTTGGGATTGCGGGGATTGATGGAAATGGTCAGTCTGAACTGATTCAAGCCATTACAGGTCTTCGCAAGGTAGAATCTGGTAGCATTGAGCTAAAAGGAGATTCAATTGTAGGCTTGCACCCACGACAAATTACAGAACTAAGTGTTGGGCACGTTCCAGAAGACCGTCACCGTGATGGTTTGATTTTGGAAATGATGATTTCTGAAAATATTGCCCTTCAAACTTACTACAAAGAACCACATAGCAAAAATGGAATTTTGAACTATTCAAATATTACTTCTTATGCTAAAAAGCTGATGGAAGAGTTTGATGTTCGTGCTGCCAGTGAATTTGTTCCTGCAGCTGCACTTTCAGGAGGAAATCAACAAAAAGCAATTATTGCTCGTGAAATTGATCGAGATCCTGATCTCCTTATCGTCAGCCAACCAACTCGTGGTTTGGATGTCGGTGCCATTGAATATATCCACAAGCGCTTGATTGAAGAGCGTGATAATGGCAAGGCTGTCCTTGTTGTCAGCTTTGAATTGGATGAGATTTTAAACGTCTCAGACCGTATTGCCGTTATCCACGATGGTAAGATTCAAGGTATTGTATCACCAGAAACAACCAATAAACAAGAACTTGGTGTCTTGATGGCTGGTGGAAACTTGGGAAAGGAGAAGAGTGATGTCTAAAAAATTACAACAAATTTCGGTTCCCTTGATTTCTGTCTTCCTTGGAATTTTACTTGGAGCCATTGTCATGTGGATCTTCGGCTATGATGCTATTTGGGGCTACGAAGAATTGTTCTATACAGCCTTTGGCAGTCTGCGTGGAATTGGAGAAATCTTCCGTGCTATGGGACCTTTGGTCTTGATTGGTCTTGGTTTTGCCGTTGCCAGTCGTGCAGGTTTCTTTAACGTCGGGCTTCCTGGTCAGGCTTTGGCAGGTTGGATTCTCAGTGGTTGGTTTGCCTTGTCGCATCCAGATATGCCACGTCCCTTGATGATTCTAGCAACTATCGTGATTGCCTTGATTGCTGGAGGGATTGTCGGAGCGATTCCGGGTATTCTTAGAGCCTATCTAGGGACGTCAGAGGTCATTGTAACTATCATGATGAACTACATTGTCTTGTATGTAGGAAATGCCTTTATCCATGCCTTCCCTAAAGATTTCATGCAAAGTACAGATTCGACGATTCGTGTCGGGGCTAATGCAACCTACCAGACCCCTTGGTTGGCTGAGTTGACTGGGAATTCGCGGATGAATATTGGTATTTTCTTTGCTATCATTGCGGTTGCAGTTATTTGGTTTATGCTCAAGAAAACAACTCTTGGTTTTGAAATCCGTGCGGTTGGTCTTAATCCTCACGCATCAGAATACGCTGGTATTTCTGCCAAACGGACTATTATCCTATCAATGATTATCTCAGGTGCCTTGGCTGGTCTTGGTGGTGCTGTTGAAGGACTTGGAACCTTCCAGAACGTCTATGTTCAAGGGGCATCATTAGCTGTCGGATTTAACGGGATGGCGGTTAGTCTGCTTGCGGCAAACTCACCAATTGGTATTCTCTTTGCAGCCTTCCTATTTGGTGTTCTCCAAGTTGGAGCTCCTGGTATGAATGCAGCGCAGGTACCGTCTGAGCTTGTCAGCATTGTAACAGCGTCTATTATCTTCTTTGTCAGTGTTCATTACCTTATCGAACGCTTTGTCAAACCGAAAAAACAAGTTAAAGGAGGTAAGTAAAGATGTCTATTACAACCTTGCTCACCCTCTTGGTGTCTTCTATGCTGATTTACTCAGCACCCCTCATCTTTACAAGTATCGGTGGTGTTTTCTCTGAACGTGGTGGTGTGGTAAACGTCGGCCTTGAAGGAATTATGGTTATGGGTGCCTTTTCTGGAGTTGTCTTTAACCTTGAATTTGCAGAACAATTTGGAGCAGCAACTCCATGGCTATCTTTGCTTGTAGCAGGATTGGTAGGGGGAATCTTTTCTATCATTCACGCAGCTGCGACGGTGCATTTCCGTGCAGACCATGTTGTCAGCGGTACGGTATTGAACTTGATGGCGCCAGCCTTGGCTGTTTTCTTGGTGAAAGTACTTTATAACAAAGGACAAACCGACAATCTAAGTCAGACTTTTGGACGCTTTGATTTCCCAGTCTTGGCAAATATCCCAGTTATCGGTGATATCTTCTTCAAGTCAACTAGTTTACTTGGTTATCTGGCGATTGCCTTCTCATTCCTTGCTTGGTTTATTCTCTTTAAGACTCGCTTTGGTCTTCGTCTTCGCTCTGTCGGTGAACACCCTCAAGCAGCGGATACTTTGGGAATCAATGTCTACAAGATGAGATATTTAGGGGTTATCATTTCAGGTTTCCTAGGTGGAATTGGTGGAGCTATTTATGCTCAATCCATATCAGTTAACTTCTCAGTGACAACTATTGTTGGACCTGGATTTATCGCCCTTGCTGCGATGATTTTCGGGAAATGGAATCCAATCGGAGCCATGCTATCTAGTCTCTTCTTTGGACTTTCACAAAGTTTGGCTGTTATCGGTTCTCAGTTGCCGTTCCTACAAGGAGTGCCAACAGTTTATCTTCAAATCGCACCTTATGTCTTGACAATTCTTGTCTTGGCAGCCTTCTTTGGAAAAGCAGTCGCACCAAAAGCAGATGGTATCAACTATATCAAATCAAAATAAGTATACAAAAAAACGTCAGTTCACAACTGGCGTTTATTTTTTAGGATTTTGATGGGTTAAGTTTAATCCCCAAGGAACAAGATTTTCAGTCTTATTCTGGATACGTGTGATATTATCCTTATGCCGAATGATAATCAAACTAGCAAGTGCTAGGATAATAGCGATGAAGAGAGGGTCATAGTTGCTCAGGATAAAACCAAAAAGTGGAAAGAGTAGAACTCCGATAACAGCTGCGATAGATGCTGTGACGCTAGACAGCGAAATCATACTACCTAGATAGAGAGATCCAAAGAAAACAACTGCTAGGTAGAGACAGAAGACAGGCGCAAATCCGAAAATCACTCCAGCACTGGTTGCGACAGCCTTACCACCCTTAAATCCTGCAAAGATAGGGAAGGTATGGCCAATGACAGCCAAAAGTCCAAAGACGAGAGGTGAAACATCTTGAAGATGAAACATAATCGGAAGAAGTGTTGCTAGAGTTCCTTTGAAAAAGTCAATCACAAAGGTCGCCATACCCGCTTTCTTGCCTAAAATGCGAAAGGTATTGGTTGTTCCTGTATTACCAGAACCATGTTCGCGCAGATTTGTCTGAAAGAATACTTGTCCAATCCAGAGACCGGACGGAATCGAACCCAGCAGATAGGCTAGGATTAATAAAACTATTGTAATCATACTCCTATTATATCATGAATTGGGAAAGAAAGGCAGAGAATCTCTACTGAAATTGTCACACCGGAGAAAGAAAAATTTTGCAAAATCCTTAGAAAACCTGTAGAATAGTAAAAATGAACGAATAGGAGGTTCCTTGTGTCAAAAAAGGAAATCAATATTAACAATTATAATGATGATGCCATTCAGGTGCTAGAAGGGTTGGATGCGGTCCGAAAACGTCCAGGGATGTATATCGGATCGACTGATGGGGCAGGTCTCCATCACCTCGTCTGGGAAATCGTCGACAATGCAGTTGATGAGGCCTTGTCTGGATTTGGTGACCGTATTGATGTGACCATCAATAAAGATGGCAGTTTAACGGTTCAAGACCATGGTCGTGGGATGCCGACTGGTATGCACGCTATGGGAATTCCGACCGTTGAGGTTATTTTTACCATTCTTCATGCAGGAGGAAAATTTGGTCAAGGTGGTTATAAGACATCTGGTGGTCTCCACGGGGTTGGTTCTTCCGTTGTAAATGCTCTATCTAGTTGGCTGGAGGTAGAAATCACTCGTGACGGTGCAGTCTACAAGCAACGTTTTGAAAATGGTGGAAAACCTGTTACGACTTTGAAGAAAATCGGTACAGCGCCCAAGTCTAAAACAGGTACCAAAGTTACGTTTATGCCCGATGCGACCATCTTTTCTACGACAGACTTTAAGTACAATACCATTTCAGAGCGTCTTAATGAATCAGCTTTCCTCTTGAAAAATGTGACCTTGTCTCTGACAGATAAGCGAACAGATGAAGCGATTGAGTTCCATTATGAAAATGGGGTGCAGGACTTTGTTTCTTATCTCAACGAAGACAAGGAGACCTTGACGCCAGTCCTTTACTTTGAAGGTGAAGACAACGGTTTCCAAGTGGAAGTAGCTCTTCAGTATAATGACGGATTTTCAGATAATATTTTGTCCTTTGTCAATAACGTTCGCACCAAGGACGGTGGAACGCACGAGACAGGACTCAAGTCTGCCATTACCAAGGTCATGAATGACTATGCACGTAAAACAGGGCTTCTCAAGGAAAAAGATAAAAACCTTGAAGGTTCAGACTATCGTGAGGGACTAGCGGCTGTCCTCTCTATTCTAGTCCCTGAAGAACATTTGCAGTTTGAGGGACAGACCAAAGACAAATTGGGAAGCCCACTGGCTCGTCCCGTTGTGGATGGAATTGTGGCGGATAAGTTGACCTTCTTCCTTATGGAAAATGGTGAATTGGCTTCTAACCTCATCCGCAAGGCTATCAAGGCGCGTGATGCTCGCGAAGCGGCACGAAAAGCACGTGATGAGAGCCGTAATGGTAAGAAAAACAAGAAAGACAAGGGCTTGCTGTCTGGTAAATTAACCCCAGCCCAGTCTAAAAATCCTGCTAAGAACGAACTCTATCTAGTAGAGGGGGACTCTGCTGGTGGTTCTGCCAAACAAGGTCGTGACCGCAAGTTCCAGGCTATCTTGCCTCTTCGTGGTAAGGTTATCAATACAGCCAAGGCCAAGATGGCGGATATTCTCAAAAATGAAGAAATCAATACCATGATTTATACTATCGGTGCAGGTGTTGGAGCGGACTTCTCTATTGAAGATGCCAACTATGACAAGATCATTATCATGACCGATGCGGACACCGACGGTGCCCATATTCAGACTTTACTCTTGACATTTTTCTACCGCTACATGCGTCCGCTAGTTGAGGCAGGACATGTTTATATCGCCCTTCCACCTCTTTACAAGATGTCAAAAGGGAAAGGCAAGAAAGAAGAAGTGGCCTATGCTTGGACAGATGGCGAGTTAGAAGAACTCCGTAAGCAGTTCGGTAAAGGCGCAACCCTCCAACGCTACAAGGGACTTGGTGAGATGAATGCGGACCAGCTCTGGGAAACAACTATGAATCCTGAAACCCGTACCCTCATCCGTGTCACAATCGAAGACCTAGCCCGCGCCGAACGCCGCGTCAATGTCCTCATGGGAGACAAGGTCGAACCACGACGTAAGTGGATTGAGGATAATGTCAAGTTTACGCTAGAAGAAGTGACAGTATTTTAAGTTAGTTTTTAATGAATGGGTATAAACATGAGAACTGAAACAGAAATGCTCGATGTAATTTTAAAGACTGCTGAAACCTTACAAGTCGCGGCTGTCGCCATGTCTGGTTCACGGACAAATTCACAAGCACCACAAGATGAATTTCAAGATTACGATGTAGTCTATGTTGTAGAGAATCTGGACGAGCTGATTTCAGATTTATCTTGGCTGGGCCAATTTGGTAAACGTATTATTGAGCAAGAGGTTAGGTTGGGACATCGCCGTCTATTTCTCATGCTCTTTGAAGATGGTAATCGCATTGATTTGACCCTCTGCCCTAAAGAACACATGAAAGAATGGGTAGATAGCGAGTCGAAATTCATAGTTTTAGAAGATGAGAAGAGCCTGTTTGAGTCATATTATCCCAGTCCAAAGCGTTTCTGGATACATCCAGCTACTGAGACAGATTTTAAAAATTCCTGCAATGAATTTTGGTGGGTGTCAGCCTACGTGGTCAAAGGAATCTGTCGTAAGCAAGTCATCTATGCCACTGACCATCTCTACGGCATTTGTCAACAAGAATTCTTGAAAATTTTGGCTTGGCAGGTAGCAAGTGATAAGGGAAAAGTAGACGTCGGCAAGAATTATAAATATCTCTTTAACTATTTACCTGCTGAGAAAGAAAAGGAATTCTCGAATCTGCTTGATTTTTCAAGTGTAGAGAAACTTACTAAGTCTTTGTTTGCTACGATGCAACTTTTCCACCAAGAAGCTCACTCCCTTGCTCACAAGATGGGCTTTGGCTACGATAAGGAAGTGGCTGAGAAGATGATTAAGTATGCTGAGGAAAGAGTGAAGAAGTTTGGGAATAACTAGAAAAATGAAAAAGCGAGAGGAGAAGACTCATGATTGAAAAAGTGGAACGCCTCATTACAGAGATTAATCGTATTCATCGAGAATATTCTAAAGATTATTTTAAAACGGGTAAGGTGGAAAAAATCAATCTCAAGCATACCTTTTCAAAAGTTCCGACGAAAGCGATTTTGGCCTACCGTCTGAATTTACATGAGTCAATTAATGATTATCTGATGAAAGCGGATGTCCAAGATATTGCCTATGTTTATCGTGTCAAAACTTCTGAGTCTATTTTAGATAAAATTACACGTTTTTCAGAGCGTCAAGAGGGCTATCCTGTGAATTCAATTCTTAATGATATTTTTGGTGCTCGTATGATTTTAAGTTCCAAAGAGATTGCTCAAGTCATGGAGGAATTAGATGATTGGCAAGAGCTGTACGGACTAAAAAACTGGTATTTACGTGATAAAGATGGCTATGTCGGTATTCATATCTATTTTAAAAATAAAAGTAATTTTCACTATCCATGGGAACTCCAACTTTGGGATAAGAAAGATGTAGATAGCAATATCGCTAGTCATATCAAGTATAAACGAGGATTTGTGAAGTAGACACTTCAAGTGGAAATGACGATACAGGAATTGGGTGAAACTCACTTACTCTATATTTTTTCTTTTTCCATAATATTTACTCTCCATTCTTCGAAAGGAGTTGAACACGCCCTAAATGCTATGTGAAAATTCCTTAATACTAACCGAATCAATAAATTTTAAACACTTTAAACTACAGAAAGGATAGTTTGGTTACTTATCGTAACTGAACACGGGACTAAGACTTAGGAAACAAGAGAAATCTACTTGGGTTCATTGAACCCTATATCGATTTCCTATTTTTCTACAGAAATTTTCGGCAAGCCGAATCGTCCCTTTATATCTTAACTGAACACCTTTTCTGTAAAAACCTACTCTATATTCTTTGAAAGGAGTTGAACACGCCCTAAATGCTGGGTGAAAAAGATAAATTCTCTTGTGAGCTTGCTTACTTCAAGAATTTTCTATTTTCACTTGGTATTTTACGGGCTCTGTATCCTATATGAGTAACATTCAAAACATGTCCCTTGAGGACATTATGGGAGAGCGCTTTGGTCGCTACTCCAAGTACATTATTCAAGACCGGGCCTTGCCAGATATTCGGGATGGCTTGAAGCCGGTTCAGCGTCGCATTCTTTATTCGATGAATAAGGATGGCAATACTTTTGACAAGAGCTACCGCAAGTCGGCCAAGTCTGTCGGGAATATCATGGGGAATTTTCACCCACACGGTGACAGTTCCATCTATGATGCCATGGTCCGTATGTCACAGGACTGGAAAAATCGTGAGATTCTAGTCGAAATGCACGGTAATAACGGTTCTATGGACGGTGATCCGCCTGCGGCTATGCGTTATACTGAGGCGCGTTTGTCTGAGATTGCAGGCTACCTTCTTCAAGATATCGAGAAAAAGACCGTTCCTTTTGCTTGGAACTTTGATGACACCGAAAAAGAGCCGACTGTTCTGCCAGCAGCCTTTCCAAATCTTTTGGTCAATGGTTCGACTGGTATTTCGGCTGGATATGCCACAGACATTCCTCCCCATAATTTGGCTGAGGTCATTGATGCGGCGGTTTACATGATTGACCATCCAACGGCCAAAGTTGAAAAACTCATGGAATTCTTGCCTGGGCCAGATTTCCCTACAGGAGCTATCATCCAAGGACGTGATGAAATCAAGAAAGCTTATGAAACCGGAAAAGGGCGCGTGGTTGTTCGTTCCAAGACCGAAATTGAAAAGCTAAAAGGTGGTAAGGAACAAATTGTTGTCACTGAGATTCCCTATGAGATTAATAAGGCCAATCTAGTCAAGAAAATCGATGAAGTCCGTGTCAATAACAAGGTAGCAGGAATCGCTGAGGTTCGTGATGAGTCTGACCGTGATGGTCTTCGTATCGCTATTGAACTTAAGAAAGACGCTAATACGGAGCTTGTTCTCAACTACCTTTTCAAGTACACTGACCTACAAATCAACTACAACTTCAACATGGTGGCGATTGACAATTTCACACCTCGTCAGGTTGGGATCGTTCCAATCTTGTCTAGCTATATTGCCCACCGTCGTGAAGTGATTTTGGCGCGTTCACGCTTTGATAAGGAAAAGGCTGAAAAACGTCTCCATATCGTCGAAGGTTTGATTCGCGTGATTTCGATTTTGGACGAAGTCATTGCGCTTATCCGTGCTTCTGAGAATAAGGCTGATGCCAAGGAAAATCTCAAGGTCAGCTATGATTTTACAGAAGAGCAGGCTGAGGCTATCGTAACCTTGCAACTGTACCGTTTGACCAATACCGATGTGGTTGTCTTACAGGAAGAAGAAGCCGAACTTCGTGAAAAGATTGCCATGCTTGCTGCTATTATCGGGGATGAACGGACTATGTACAATCTCATGAAGAAAGAACTTCGTGAGGTTAAGAAGAAGTTTGCGACTCCGCGTTTGAGTAGCTTAGAAGACACTGCGAAAGTAATCGAGATTGATACAGCTAGTCTGATTGCAGAGGAAGATACCTACGTCAGCGTGACCAAGGCAGGTTACATCAAGCGTACCAGCCCACGTTCCTTTGCGGCTTCCACTCTGGAAGAAATTGGCAAACGTGATGACGATCGTTTGATTTTTGTTCAATCTGCCAAGACAACCCAGCACCTCTTGATGTTCACAAGTCTTGGAAATGTCATCTACAGACCAATCCATGAATTGGCAGATATTCGTTGGAAGGACATCGGAGAGCACCTGAGCCAGACCATTACAAATTTTGAAGCGAATGAAGAAATTCTTTATGCGGAAGTACTGGAACAGTTCGCTGATGCGACAACCTATTTTGCGGCGACTCGTCTCGGTCAAATCAAGCGTGTAGAACGAAAAGAATTCACCCCATGGCGGACCTATAAATCTAAGTCTGTCAAGTATGCTAAGCTCAAAGACGAGACAGACCAGATTGTAGCAGTGGCTCCGATTAAACTAGATGATATTCTCTTGATTAGCCAAAACGGT
The DNA here is from genome assembly GCF_013276615.1 of Streptococcus sp. 1621. NCBI lineage: Bacteria > Bacillati > Bacillota > Bacilli > Lactobacillales > Streptococcaceae > Streptococcus > Streptococcus sp. 1621. The sequence continues at coordinate 16,940 of NZ_VMLJ01000033.1, read as the reverse complement.
TATGCTCTGCGTTTCAATATCGAAGAGGTTCCGGTTGTAGGTGCCAAGGCTGCAGGTGTCAAGGCTATGAATTTGAAAGAAGATGGTGTCCTCCAAGCAGCCTTTATTTGCAATACATCATCTTTCTACCTCTTGACTCAGCGTGGAAGTTTGAAACGTGTTTCTGTTGAGGAAATTCCAGCAACCAGCCGTGCCAAACGAGGACTTCAAGTCTTGCGTGAGTTGAAAAACAAACCGCACCGTGTCTTCTTGGCAGGAGCAGTTGCAGAACAAGGCTTCGTTGGTGACCTCTTTAGTACAGAAGTGGACGAGAATGACCAAACTCTGCTTGTTCAATCTAACAAAGGAACAATCTATGAAAGTCGATTGCAAGACTTGAATTTGTCAGAACGCACAAGTAACGGTAGCTTCATCTCTGACACGATTTCAGATGAAGAAGTTTTTGACGCTTACCTTAAAGAAGTATTTACTGAAGCTAAATAAGTGAAATGAAGAATCAGTTCTAAGAGCTGGTTCTTTTTATTGAAGAAATTTTCTGAAAATTACAAAATATACTTGCTATTTTAGAAAAATAGTGTAGAATATAAGAAATAGATTTTTAGAATAAGGAGTGGAATATGACAGTAACGATTGATTGGGAAAATCTCGGTTTTTCCTATATGAAATTACCTTATCGCTATATTGCTCATTTTAAAAATGGACAATGGGATCAAGGAGAGCTTACAGAGGATGCAACCTTGCATATTTCAGAGTCTTCTCCAAGTCTTCACTATGGTCAACAAGCCTTTGAAGGTTTGAAAGCTTACCGTACTAAGGATGGTAGTGTTCAACTTTTCCGTCCTGACGAAAATGCTAAACGTCTGCAACGTACTTGTAATCGTCTCTTGATGCCACAAGTTCCGACAGACATGTTTGTAGAAGCTTGTAAGGCAGTTGTCCGCGCGAATGAAGAATACGTACCACCATATGGAACAGGTGGAACCCTTTATCTTCGTCCTCTTTTGATTGGTGTTGGAGATATTATCGGGGTTAAACCAGCAGAGGAATACATTTTCACCATCTTTGCTATGCCAGTTGGAAATTACTTTAAGGGTGGATTGGTTCCAACCAACTTCTTGATTCAGGATGAATACGATCGTGCAGCGCCAAATGGTACAGGTGCAGCTAAGGTTGGTGGGAACTATGCTGCAAGTCTCTTGCCAGGGAAATTGGCCAAGTCACGTCATTTCTCAGATGTTATTTACCTAGACCCTTCAACTCATACAAAGATTGAAGAAGTCGGATCAGCTAACTTCTTTGGAATTACAGCTGATAATGAATTTGTAACGCCATTGAGTCCATCTATCTTGCCATCTATTACCAAGTATTCCTTGCTTTATTTGGCAGAACACCGCTTGGGCTTAACTCCTATTGAGGGAGATGTCCCAATTGATAACCTTGACCGTTTTGTAGAGGCAGGTGCCTGTGGTACAGCAGCGGTTATTTCTCCAATTGGAGGTATTCAGCACGGTGATGATTTCCATGTATTTTATAGTGAGACAGAAGTAGGACCTGTGACTCGTAAACTCTATGATGAATTGACAGGAATTCAGTTTGGTGATATTTCAGCGCCAGAAGGTTGGATTGTAAAAGTAGATTAAAAATATATTAAAGGAGATTTTTATGAAATCGAAAAAGTGGCTCTTAACAGCAGGAGTGGTCCTAAGCACAACAGCTCTTTTAGCAGCCTGTGGAAAAGCTGATAAAGAAGCAGATGCTCCGACAACATTTTCTTATGTCTATGCAGTGGATCCAGCATCCTTGGACTACAGCATAGCAACGCGTACATCCACAACAGATATTATCGGGAATGTCGTTGATGGTTTGATGGAAAATGATAAATATGGTAATGTTATTCCTTCTTTGGCTGAGGATTGGTCTGTCTCAAAAGATGGATTGACTTATACCTATAAACTTCGTAAAGGAGTGAAATGGTACACTTCAGAAGGTGAAGAATACGCAGAAGTAACAGCCCATGACTTTGTGACAGGACTAAAACACGTTGCTGATGGTAAGTCAGACGGTGTCTCTCTCATCCAAAATTCAATCAAAGGCTTGGACGCCTATATGACTGGTGAAACCAATGATTTCTCTACAGTTGGTGTTAAAGCTTTGGATGACTACACAGTTGAGTATACATTGAATGCGCCAGAAAGTTTCTGGAATTCAAAAGTTACAACAGCGACGATGTTGCCTGTAAATGAAGAGTTTTTAAAGGCATCTGGAAAGAATTACGGAGAGGTTAGCCCAGCAGGGATTCTCTACAATGGACCTTATTTCTTAAAAACATTGACTTCTAAATCGTTGATTGAATATGAAAAAAATCCAAATTACTGGGATAAAGAAAATGTTAAAATTGAGAAGATTAAATTGACTTACTACGATGGTTCAGATCAGGAGTCTTTGATCCGTAGCTTCTCCTCTGGTGCTTATACGACAGCCCGTCTCTTCCCAAGTAGTTCAAACTTTGCTTCAACTTTGGAACAATACGGAGATAAAATCACTTATAGCCCACAGGATTCAAGTAGTTATTACTTTACTTTTAACGTAAATCGTCAGTCATACAATAAAACTGCGAAAACAAGCGAAGAGCAAAAGACTTCTACAAAAGAAGCTATGCTTAATAAGGACTTCCGTCAGGCTATCAACTTTGCCTTCAACCGTCATTCTTATGCTGCCCAGCTAAACGGTGAAGATGGTGCGGACAAGATTATTCGTAACAGCCTTGTTCCAGATAACTTCGTACAAGCAGGTGGTAAGAACTTTGGTCAAATCGCTCAAGCAGAGTTGGTGAACTATGGTGACCAATGGAAAGGTGTTGAGCTAGTTGACGGTAAAGATTCTATCTACAACCCTGAAAAGGCTAAAGTTGCTTTCGAAAAAGCTAAGAAAGACTTGGAATCTAAAGGGGTAACCTTCCCAATTCACTTGGATGTCCCGGTTGAACAAACAGATACTATCGCCGTTCAACAAAGCAACTCTTTCAAACAGTCTATTGAATCAACTCTTGGGGCTGAAAATGTTGTCATCGATGTACTTCAAATGACAGATAATGAAAAAGAAACGATTACATCACAAGCGCGTGTTCCTTCTCAAAAAGACTATGATTTGAATAGTACAGGATGGGCTCCAAGCTATCAAGATCCAGCGTCTTACTTGAATATTATGGATCCAAAATCTGGTTCTGCTATGAAACACCTTGGTATTACGAAAGGAAAAGATAAGGATGTTGTCGCTAAACTTGGTTTGGATCAATATAAGAAGTTGTTAGAAGATGCTGTTTCTGAGACCACTGACTTAGAGAAGAGATATGAAAAATATGCCAAAGCTCAAGCTTGGTTGACAGATAGTTCATTATTGATGCCAACAGCTTCATCTGGTGGTTCTCCAGTTGTAAGTAACGTAGTACCATTCTCAAAACCATACTCACAAGTTGGTATTAAGGGGGATCCATATATCTTTAAAGGAATGAAATTGCAAAAAGATATTGTTACAACAAAAGAATATGACGAAGCTCTTAAAAAATGGCAAAAAGAAAAATTGGAATCAAATAGTAAGTACCAAAAAGAACTAGAAAAGCATATTAAATAAAGTAGAAAACTCTATGTCAGACAAGCCTGATATAGAGTTTTTTCTTGCTAGTTTTAGGATTTTCTTGTAAAATAGAGAAAGTGAAGAGAGGTATGAAATGAGTAAGAAAGATAAAAAAATTGAAATTCAAGTAGCAGATGCCAAAGTTAATGTAGGAAAAGACAGTTTTGAAGGCTATACCTTGACTATCGGTAAAAAAGTTATCGGAGAAATTGCCGAATTAGATGGACAATTTGCCATCATAAAGAATAGGAATGTCGATAGTTTTTATAAAAAATTGGAAAAAGCTATAGAAATTTTGATTGAAAATTATAATTTAGCAAAATAAGTCTTGTTTTTTTGAAATTTTCATGATATAATAGTCCATGTTGATTGTAGGAGAGATAGCGAAGAGGCTAAACGCGGCGGACTGTAAATCCGCTCCTTCGGGTTCGGGGGTTCGAATCCCTCTCTCTCCATTTTATCAATGGGGTATAGCCAAGCGGTAAGGCAAGGGACTTTGACTCCCTCATGCGTTGGTTCGAATCCAGCTACCCCAGTTCTTAGGTAATAATCAAGATAAAAAGCAAAATATCTTAGGGTATTTTATTTTTATAATTGAAAGACGTGAATGATATGAACATGTCCTTGCGGGTGCTTAGGAAAAAAATTATAAGTATGTCAAGTTTAAGAAAAACTTGATTGTTGGAGGATTTTTTAGATGAACGAATTTGAAGATTTGCTAAATAGCGTTAGCCAAGTTGAAACTGGTGATGTTGTTAGTGCTGAAGTATTGACAGTTGATGCGACTCAAGCTAACGTTGCAATCTCTGGAACTGGTGTTGAAGGTGTCTTGACTCTTCGCGAATTGACAAACGATCGCGATGCAGATATCAATGACTTTGTTAAAGTAGGAGAAGTATTGGATGTTCTTGTACTTCGTCAAGTAGTTGGTAAAGATACTGATACAGTTACATACCTTGTATCTAAAAAACGCCTTGAAGCTCGCAAAGCATGGGACAAACTTGTTGGTCGTGAAGAAGAAGTTGTTACTGTTAAAGGAACTCGTGCCGTTAAAGGTGGACTTTCAGTAGAATTTGAAGGTGTTCGTGGATTTATTCCAGCTTCAATGTTGGATACTCGTTTCGTACGTAACACTGAGCGTTTTGTAGGTCAAGAATTTGAGGCTAAAATCAAAGAAGTTGACGCTAAAGAAAACCGCTTCATCCTTTCACGTCGTGAAGTTGTTGAAGCAGCTACAGCAGCGGCTCGCGCTGAAGTATTTGGTAAATTGGCTGTTGGTGATGTTGTAACTGGTAAAGTTGCACGTATCACAAGCTTTGGTGCTTTCATCGACCTTGGTGGTGTTGACGGATTGGTTCACTTGACTGAATTGTCACACGAACGTAACGTATCACCAAAATCAGTTGTAACTGTTGGTGAAGAAATTGAAGTGAAAATCCTTGATCTTAACGAAGAAGAAGGACGTGTATCACTTTCACTTAAAGCAACAACACCTGGACCATGGGATGGCGTTGAGCAAAAATTGGCTAAAGGTGATGTAGTTGAAGGAACAGTTAAACGTTTGACTGACTTCGGTGCATTTGTTGAAGTATTGCCAGGTATCGATGGACTTGTTCACGTATCACAAATTTCACACAAACGTATTGAAAATCCAAAAGAAGCTCTTAAAGTTGGTCAAGAAGTTCAAGTTAAAGTTCTTGAAGTTAACGCAGATGCAGAGCGCGTATCACTTTCTATTAAAGCTCTTGAAGAGCGTCCAGCTCAAGAAGAAGGACAAAAAGAAGAAAAACGTGCTGCTCGTCCACGTCGTCCAAAACGTCAAGAAAAACGTGATTTCGAACTTCCAGAAACACAAACAGGATTCTCAATGGCTGACTTGTTCGGTGATATCGAACTTTAATCAAATTGAAAATTCATAAAATCCTTTGTTTACTAAACAAGGGATTTTTCTTTTGTCTCTGCTCCTTTTTTGATATAATAGTTCTATGTTAAAATCAGAAAAACAATCACGTTATCAAATGTTAAATGAAGAATTGTCCTTCCTTTTGGAAGGCGAAACCAATGTTTTGGCTAATCTTTCCAACGCAAGTGCTCTTTTAAAATCACGTTTTTCCAATACGGTATTTTCAGGCTTTTATTTGTTTGATGGAAAGGAATTGGTTTTAGGTCCCTTCCAAGGAGGTGTTTCCTGCATCCGTATTGCACTAGGCAAGGGTGTTTGTGGTGAAGCTGCTGAGTTTCAGGAAACAGTCCTGGTTGGTGATGTAAGTACCTATCCCAACTATATTTCTTGTGACAGTCTAGCTAAAAGTGAAATTGTGGTGCCGATGATAAAGAATGGCCAACTACTTGGAGTTCTGGATTTGGATTCTTCAGAGATTGAGGATTACGATGCTATGGATCGAGATTATTTGGAACAATTTGTCGCTATTTTGCTTGAAAAGACAGAATGGGACTTTACAATGTTTGGGGAAAAATCTTAATGTATCAAGCACTTTATCGAAAATATAGAAGTCAAAACTTCTCCCAGTTGGTTGGTCAAGAAGTTGTGGCTAAGACTCTTAAACAAGCAGTAGAACAAGAGAAAATAAGTCATGCCTATCTTTTTTCTGGTCCACGTGGAACAGGAAAAACCAGTGTAGCTAAGATTTTTGCTAAGGCTATGAACTGTCCCAATCAAGTAGGTGGTGAACCTTGTAATAACTGCTATATTTGTCAGGCAGTGACGGACGGTAGTTTAGAAGATGTCATTGAAATGGATGCGGCCTCTAATAATGGGGTGGATGAAATCCGTGAAATTCGCGATAAATCTACCTATGCGCCTAGCCTTGCTCGTTATAAGGTTTATATCATAGATGAGGTTCACATGCTGTCTACAGGGGCTTTTAATGCCCTCCTAAAGACGCTGGAAGAGCCAACACAGAATGTAGTCTTTATTTTGGCCACTACTGAATTGCACAAGATTCCTGCTACTATTCTATCCCGTGTCCAACGTTTTGAGTTTAAATCAATTAAGACACAGGATATTAAGGAACATATCTACTATATTTTAGAAAAAGAAAATATCAGTTCTGAACCAGAGGCTGTGGAAATCATTGCCAGACGTGCTGAAGGTGGGATGCGAGACGCCTTGTCTATTTTGGATCAAGCCCTGAGTTTGACACAGGGAAATGAGCTGACGGCTGCCATTTCTGAAGAAATTACAGGCACCATTAGTCTATCAGCCTTGGATGATTATGTGGCTGCCTTGTCTCAACAGGATGTTCCCAAGGCCTTGTCTTGCTTAAATCTTCTATTTGACAATGGTAAGAGCATGACTCGTTTTGTGACCGACCTTTTACACTATTTAAGAGATTTGTTAATTGTTCAAACAGGGGGAGAAAACACTCATCATAGTCCAGTCTTTGTGGAGAATTTAGTTTTTCCTCAAGAAAATCTGTTTGAAATGATTCGCTTAGCGACGGCGAGTTTAGGGGATATTAAGTCTAGTTTGCAGCCCAAGATTTATGCTGAGATGATGACTATCCGTTTGGCAGAGATTAAGCCTGAACCAGTTCTTTCTGGGGCAGTTGAACATGAAATTTCTGCATTGAGACAGGAAGTTGCGCGTCTTAAGCAAGAACTTGCAAATGTGGGAACCGTACCCAAGCCAACAAATCCAGCTCCTAGTCGACCAGTAGCAGGCAAAGCAGTCTATCGTGTGGATCGCAATAAAGTTCAATCTATCTTACAAGAGGCCGTTGAAAATCCTGATTTAGCACGTCAAAATCTGATTCGTTTGCAGAATGCCTGGGGAGAGGTGATTGAAAGTCTTGGAGGTCCTGATAAGGCTCTACTAGTTGGTTCTCAACCGGTTGCAGCCAATGAACACCATGCCATTCTTGCTTTTGAATCTAACTTCAATGCTGGTCAAACCATGAAACGAGACAATCTCAACACTATGTTTGGCAACATTCTCAGTCAGGCAGCAGGTTTTTCACCTGAGATTTTAGCCATTTCCATGGAGGAATGGAAAGAAGTTCGCGCAGCCTTTTCAGCCAAAGCCAAATCTTCTCAAACTGAAAAAGAAGCAGAAGAAAGCCTGATTCCAGAAGGATTTGAATTTTTGGCTGATAAAGTGAAGGTAGAGGAAGACTAAAGAAAGATTTCATGATACAATAAATTTATGAATAAACAACAATTTATTATTATGGCGCTGTTTACAGCTGCTGAGACCTATTTTTTCAATGAAGCCTGGATGACTGGCCGCTATATTATGGCAGCCTTTTGGGCCATTTTACTCTTTAGAAATTTCCGAGTCAGTTATGTGATGGGCAAAATCGTTGATGTCATTGACCAGCATTTTAATAGGAAAGACTAGCCCTCAGCTTCCAGACAAAATCAAAGCCTTTTAGGCTTTTTTTTGTTATACTAGAAAAGTATATTTATAGACCTTTTACTCTATTTCTGGGGAAATCAGACGTTTTTCTAGTAAGTACTGTAAAAGTCTTGAAAAAGAAAGGAACTATCATGTCAGTATTAGAGATCAAAGATCTTCACGTTGAGATTGAAGGAAAAGAAATTTTAAAAGGGGTGAACCTGACCCTGAAAACAGGAGAAATTGCCGCTATCATGGGACCAAATGGTACAGGTAAATCGACTCTTTCTGCCGCTATCATGGGGAACCCTAACTATGAAGTTACCAAAGGTGAAGTCTTGTTTGATGGCGTAAACATTCTTGAGTTGGAAGTTGACGAGCGTGCGCGTATGGGACTTTTCCTTGCTATGCAATACCCATCAGAAATTCCTGGAATTACCAACGCTGAATTTCTTCGTGCAGCCATGAATGCTGGTAAAGAAGATGATGAAAAGATTTCAGTTCGCGAGTTCATCACTAAACTAGACGAGAAGATGGAATTGCTCAACATGAAAGAAGAAATGGCAGAGCGTTACCTCAACGAAGGCTTCTCTGGTGGTGAGAAAAAACGTAATGAAATTCTTCAACTCTTGATGTTGGAACCAACTTTCGCTCTTTTGGACGAGATTGACTCAGGTCTTGATATTGACGCTCTTAAAGTCGTATCAAAAGGTGTCAATGCCATGCGTGGTGAAGGTTTTGGTGCTATGATCATCACTCACTACCAACGTCTTTTGAACTACATCACACCTGATGTGGTACATGTGATGATGGAAGGTCGTGTTGTCCTTTCTGGTGGTCCAGAATTGGCTGCACGTTTGGAACGTGAAGGATACGCAAAACTAGCTGAAGAACTTGGCTACGACTACAAGGAAGAATTGTAATTCCCTCGTATCTTTTAGGAGAAGTAAATGACTAAAGAAAATATTAAACTTTTTTCAGAAATGCACGCTGAACCAAGCTGGTTGGCTGACCTCCGTCAAAAAGCTTTTGATAAGATTGAGAGCCTAGAATTACCAGTTATTGAGCGTGTCAAATTCCACCGTTGGAATCTGGGGGATGGGACGATTACAGAAAGCGAGCCATCAGCAAATGTTCCAGATTTCACTGCACTAGATAACCACTTGAAGTTGGTGCAAGTAGGAACTCAAACTGTTTTTGAGCAAATTCCAGTTGAGTTGGCTGAACAGGGTGTTGTCTTCACAGACTTCCATTCAGCCTTAGAAGAAATTCCAGAGCTTATTGAGGAATTCTTCATGTCATCTGTCAAGTATGACGATGATAAATTAGCAGCCTACCATACAGCTTATTTCAATAGTGGTGCTGTTCTTTACATTCCTGATAATGTTGAGATTAAAGAACCAATCGAGGGTATTTTCTACCAAGACAGCGATAGCGATGTGCCGTTTAACAAGCATATTATGATTATCGCTGGTAAAAATTCTAAGATTAGTTATCTGGAGCGTTTAGAGTCACGCGGTGAAGGAAGTGTCAAAGCAACTGCTAATATCACTGTCGAAGTGATTGCACGTTCTGGTGCTCAAGTGAAGTTTGCTGCGATCGACCGTCTAGGTGAAAACGTTACTGCTTACATTAGCCGTCGTGGTAAATTAGGCAACGATGCAAGCATTGACTGGGCGATTGGTGTTATGAACGAAGGAAACGTCGTTGCGGACTTTGACAGCGACTTGATTGGTAACGGTAGCCATGCGGACCTTAAAGTCGTAGCTCTTTCAAGTGGCCGTCAGGTACAAGGGATTGATACCCGAGTAACTAACTATGGTTGCAACTCCATCGGAAATATCCTACAACATGGGGTTATTCTTGAAAAAGCAACCTTGACCTTCAATGGTATTGGCCACATTATCAAGGGAGCCAAGGGAGCAGATGCGCAACAAGAAAGTCGTGTCCTCATGCTTTCAGACCAAGCGCGTTCAGATGCCAATCCAATTCTTTTGATTGATGAAAATGACGTCACTGCAGGACACGCGGCTTCTATCGGTCAGGTAGATCCAGAAGATATGTACTACCTCATGAGTCGTGGCTTGGATAAGGCAACTGCAGAACGTTTGGTTGTCCGTGGCTTCCTTGGATCCGTTATCGTTGAGATTCCAGTCAAGGAAGTTCGTGATGAAATGATTGCAACTATCGAAGAAAAATTGTCAAAACGCTAAGGGGAAGCCGATGTTAGATGTAGAAGCGATTCGCAAGGATTTTCCAATTTTAGACCAGATTGTCAACGATGAACCGTTGGTCTATTTGGACAATGCTGCGACGACACAAAAACCACTAGCAGTTCTGGAGACGATTAACCGCTACTATGAGAACGACAATGCCAATGTTCATCGTGGCGTTCATACCTTGGCAGAAAGGGCGACAGCTTCTTATGAAGCCGCTCGTGAAACCATTCGTAAGTTTATCAATGCAGGCTCAACAAAGGAAGTTCTCTTTACTAGAGGAACGACAACCAGTCTGAACTGGGTGGCGCGCTTTGCAGAGGAAGTCTTAATTGAGGGAGATCAAGTTTTGATTTCTGTCATGGAACACCATTCCAATATCATTCCTTGGCAAGAAGCCTGCCGTAAGACTGGGGCAGAACTTGTTTATGTCTATCTCAAGGATGGAGCTCTGGATATGGATGATTTGCGAGCTAAATTGACTGATAGAGTCAAGTTTGTCTCCCTTGCTCACGCCTCAAATGTTCTTGGTGTGGTCAATCCAATCAAAGAAATCACTCAATTGGCCCACCAAGTTGGAGCCATCATGGTGGTGGATGGTGCTCAGTCTACTCCTCATATGAAGATTGATGTCCAGGACTTGGATGTGGACTTCTTTGCCTTTTCAGGTCACAAGATGGCGGGTCCGACTGGTATCGGTGTTCTTTACGGCAAAGAAAAGTATCTGGAACAAATGTCACCAGTTGAATTTGGTGGTGAGATGATTGATTTCGTCTATGAGCAATCTGCTAGCTGGAAGGAATTGCCTTGGAAATTCGAGGCTGGAACTCCTAACATGGCTGGTGCAATCGGACTTGCTGCTGCAGTTGATTATCTGGAAACGATTGGTATGAACACGATTGAAGCTCATGAGCAGGAATTGATCGCATACGTCTATCCAAAATTGCAGGCGATTGAAGGATTGACTATTTACGGTTCGCAGGACTTGGCTCAACGGTCGGGTGTCATCGCTTTTAACCTAGGTGATCTTCACCCTCACGACCTTGCGACAGCTTTGGATTATGAAGGTGTGGCAGTTCGTGCGGGTCACCACTGTGCGCAACCCTTGCTCCAGTATTTGGATGTTCCAGCAACAGCTCGTGCAAGTTTTTATATCTACAATACCAAGGCAGATTGCGACAAGCTAGTCGATGCCTTACAAAAGACAAAGGAGTTTTTCAATGGCACTTTCTAAACTAGATAGCCTTTATATGGCAGTGGTAGCGGACCATTCGAAAAATCCACATCATCAAGGGAAGTTAGAAGACGCTGAGCAAATCAGTCTCAACAATCCGACCTGTGGAGATGTCATCAACCTCTCTGTCAAGTTTGATGTAAATGACCGTTTGGAAGATATCGCTTTTCTAAACTCAGGTTGTACCATCTCAACTGCCTCTGCTAGCATGATGACAGATGCAGTTTTAGGAAAAACCAAACAAGAAATTTTAGAACTTGCGACTATTTTTTCTGAAATGGTTCAAGGGCAAAAAGATGACAGACAAGATAGTCTTGGCGATGCAGCCTTTTTGTCAGGTGTTGCAAAATTTCCACAACGGATTAAGTGTGCGACCTTGGCTTGGAATGCCCTTAAGAAAACAATTGAAAATCAAGAAAATCAGTAAGACAAGTTTCTTTTGTCTTATGAATCAGTAGAAATGAAGAATGAAAGAAAGGATATTATGGCTGAAGAAAGAGTAGAACCAAAACCAATTGACCTTGGTGAATATAAATTTGGTTTCCATGATGATGTAGAGCCTGTCCTATCGACAGGAAAAGGATTGAACGAAGATGTCATTCGTGAACTATCAGCTGCTAAGGGAGAACCTGAGTGGATGTTAGAATTCCGTTTGAAGTCTTATGAAACCTTCAAAAAAATGCCTATGCAAACTTGGGGAGCAGACTTGTCAGAGATTGATTTTGATGACCTGATTTATTATCAAAAACCATCTGATAAGCCAGCTCGTTCATGGGATGAGGTTCCTGAAAAAATTAAAGAAACCTTTGAACGTATCGGGATTCCGGAAGCTGAGCGTGCTTATTTAGCCGGTGCCTCTGCCCAGTATGAGTCAGAAGTGGTTTACCACAACATGAAGGAAGAATTTGAGAAGTTAGGTATCATCTTTACAGATACAGATTCTGCCCTCAAGGAATACCCAGACTTGTTTAAACAATACTTCGCTAAGTTGGTACCGCCGACAGATAACAAGTTGGCAGCCCTCAACTCAGCAGTATGGTCAGGTGGAACCTTTATCTACGTGCCAAAAGGTGTCAAGGTAGATATTCCGCTTCAAACTTACTTCCGTATCAACAACGAAAATACAGGTCAGTTTGAACGTACCTTGATTATCGTTGATGAGGGAGCAAGTGTCCATTACGTAGAAGGATGTACAGCGCCAACTTATTCAAGCAACAGTTTGCACGCTGCCATTGTAGAAATCTTTGCCTTGGATGGAGCTTATATGCGTTATACGACTATCCAAAACTGGTCTGATAACGTCTATAACTTGGTAACCAAACGTGCTAAAGCTCAAAAAGATGCCACTGTTGAGTGGATTGATGGAAACTTGGGTGCAAAGACTACCATGAAATACCCATCTGTTTACCTTGATGGAGAAGGGGCGCGTGGGACTATGCTTTCTATTGCCTTTGCTAATGCAGGGCAACACCAGGACACTGGTGCCAAGATGATCCACAATGCTCCACATACAAGCTCGTCTATTGTGTCTAAATCCATCGCTAAAGGTGGAGGTAAGGTTGACTACCGTGGTCAAGTAACCTTTAACAAGAACTCTAAGAAATCTGTTTCTCACATCGAGTGTGATACCATTATCATGGATGACTTGTCAGCATCAGATACTATTCCATTTAATGAAATTCATAACTCGCAAGTCGCTTTGGAACATGAAGCTAAGGTTTCTAAGATTTCAGAAGAGCAACTCTATTACCTCATGAGTCGTGGATTGTCAGAATCTGAGGCAACTGAGATGATTGTCATGGGATTTGTAGAGCCCTTTACGAAAGAACTTCCAATGGAATACGCAGTTGAGCTGAACCGCTTGATTAGCTATGAAATGGAAGGATCAGTCGGATAAAATTTGATTTTAGATATACTCAAAATCAAGGACTTTGAAGATGAATTTGTAATAAAAAATCGCGATTTTAAACCGCGATTTTTTTATAATTTCTCGTTGATGAAGCGGACAAACTGATTCCACCAAACTTTTAAGAAGAAGGCTTTTTCAATTTTCTTTTCTGCAACCATTTCGAAACTAGGGCGCTCTGTGGTGATGTAACCTTGACCGATCAAGTCCTTGTCTTCGTAAGTCAGATGGCCAACCACTGTTCCAGCTTCAAGTGGTGCTGGGATTGCTTTGGAATCAGGTGTGAATTGAACAGATTGGGAAGATTGGTTCCCAACACGTTCAATTAGATAGATATCCTCTGGGGCCACTGCAGTGACCGTATCTTCTTTTCCATCTTGTACAGGGGCTTTGCTATCTTGATAGGCATCGCCTTGCTGAACGATTTTTCGAAGTGTAAATGTAGAAGAAATATAATCCATTAGGGAAGATGTAGCTGTAAACCGAGCGTAAGGATTATTGTCTTGATGGTCTGCATTTAAAACAACTGTGATAACCCTCATGCCTTTTTCGACAGTAGTACCAACAAAAGACTCTCCAGCCTTATCTGTTGTTCCTGTTTTCAGTCCATCAAAACCACCACGGTAAGCAGGCATACCTTCTAACATGTAGTTGGTTGAAGTGATTGTCATCCCAGCAAAAGTAGAAGAAGGTTTTTTGGTGATTTCCAAAACTTGTGGGTACTTTTTGATGAGGTTGCGGGCAACGATGGCAACATCATAAGCACTGAGCTTATTTTCATCATCTTTATTAGACCCTGGGTAAATGTTATCCCCTAGAGTCTCGTTGTTAAGACCAGTTGTATTGACAACCGTGGCATCTTTGATTCCCCATTCCAGGAGTTTGGCTCGCATCATATCAACGAAGTTTTTTTCTGAGCCAGCAATTTTCTCAGCTAGGGCAATAGCGGCGCTGTTGGCACTAGATACCAGAGTTGCTTCAAGCAACTCTTCGACAGTATAATTACGGGCCTCCATAGGAACATTACTGGCTTCAGAATTTGTCGTCAATTGATAAGGATAATCAGAAATATCTACTGGGGTGGATAGTGTGATACTTCCATTTTCGAGTGCTTCATAGACCAGGTAAACGGTAAGTAGTTTTGTTATAGAAGCAATTTCGACAGGTTGAGTTGCATCTTTCTCATAGAGAATTTTACCAGTATTTGCCTCAACAGCAATCGCATGTTTAGCAGCAATATTAAAATCTTGAGCAGCAACAGTAGATGCACCTCCTAAAAGGGAGACAGTTAATAAAGTTAAAAATATTTTTTTCATAGTAGTCTTATTCTATCATAAAGAAAAAAAATATTCTTGCTTTAATAATTCATCCGTTAAGCTTTTTGAAAATATGGTAAAATAGAGTGAGGGAGGTAACTCATGTTTCGTAGAAATAAATTATTTTTTTGGACCACAGAAATTTTACTCTTAACAATCATCTTTTACCTATGGAGACAGATGGGGTCTTTGATTAACCCTTTTGTTAGCGTACTTAATACAATTATGATTCCATTTTTATTAGGGGGGTTTCTTTATTATTTGACAAACCCTATTGTTACTTTCTTAAATAAAGTCTGTAAACTCAATCGTTTACTTGGTATTTTAATTACCTTGTGTGCTTTGGTTTGGGGGCTAGTTATTGGGGTAGTCTATCTCTTACCGATTTTGGTCAATCAGTTATCTAGTTTGATTATATCTAGTCAAACTATTTATAGTCGAGTACAAGACTTAATCATAGACTTATCTAATTATCCTGCGCTCCAGAATTTGGATGTAGAAGCTACAATTCAGCAGTTAAACTTATCCTATGTTGATATTCTTCAAAATATCCTAAATAGCGTATCAAATAGTGTGGGGAGTGTCTTGTCAGCTCTTATCAGTACTGTTTTAATTTTGATTATGACTCCAGTTTTTTTGGTTTATTTCTTATTAGATGGACATAAATTCTTGCCCATGCTTGAAAGAACGATTCTAAAGAGGGATCGCTTGCATATTGCAGGTTTATTAAAGAATTTAAATGCGACGATTGCTCGCTATATTAGTGGAGTTTCGATTGACGCAATCATTATAGGTTGTTTGGCTTATATTGGCTATAGTATTATTGGTTTAAAATATGCTTTAGTTTTTGCTATTTTTTCTGGTGTAGCCAATTTAATTCCTTATGTGGGGCCAAGTATTGGTTTGATTCCTATGATCATCGCAAATATATTCACTGATCCCCATAGAATGCTGATTGCAGTGATTTATATGCTTGTTGTTCAGCAGGTAGATGGCAATATCTTATATCCTCGAATTGTAGGAAGTGTTATGAAGGTTCATCCAATCACGATTTTGGTTTTACTTTTGTTGTCAAGCAATATCTATGGTGTAGTTGGAATGATTGTCGCAGTGCCAACTTATTCTATCTTAAAAGAAATTTCTAAGTTCTTATCCCGTTTGTATGAAAATCATAAAATAATGAAAGAACGAGAAAAAGAATTAGCTAAGTAAAAGTCAGGAGAACCATGATTTTTCTTTACTAGAAGTGGCCTTTAGATTAGAAGATTGAAAATAAGTTAAAGTCCTAAACTAATTTTCACAGCTAAAAATAGTAGAAGTTAATCTGATAAAAATCGAAAAAACCAGTGGAATTCCGTGTCAGGGTAAGTTCCACTGGTTTTCATAGTCTATTAAAGTTCGAATGAAACTTATTTATTTTAGCACAGCAAATGAAACGTAGTTCGAATAATATAAGGATTGATTTTATAGTTTTTAAACTCAAATGAATTGAAACAAAGAGAGTAGGAAACTTCTCATCTGAAAGTATTTTAGAATAATTCTCTTCGTGAATTTCTTAAAAACAGATAGCTTCATCTTAGGTATGTGTTAATTGGATTTCGTAAGCTCTATTCACAATCGTAAAGTTATGCACTGAGAAAGTTGTAGTTAGTCTCCCAGTTTGCTAAATTTCTCGAATAGTATCTTTTTTAGGTAAGTGATTTCCTTTTTGCATTTTTGTGTTAGATAAGGTATAATGGTTTTATTGTCTTTTGGGGTCGTTACGGATTCGACAGGCATTATGAGGCATATTTTGCGACTCGTGTGGCGACGTAAACGCTCAGTTAAATATAACTGCAAAAAATAACACTTCTTACGCTCTAGCTGCCTAAAAACCAGCAGGCGTGACCCGATTTGGATTGCTCGTGTTCAATGACAGGTCTTATTATTAGCGAGATACGATTAAGTCTTGTCTAGCGGCTTGATAAGAGATTGATAGACTCGCAGTTTCTAGGCTTGAGTTATGTGTCGAGGGACTGTTAAATTAATACATAACCTATGGTTGTAGACAAATATGTTGGCAGGTGTTTGGACGTGGGTTCGACTCCCACCGGCTCCATTATTCCTTTGCATTCTTTTGCATTCCTTGGTAAAACGTTGTTAAATCAACGTTTTTTGTTTTTGTCTTTGGTATTCTTTTGCAAAAAAGAATACAACATTTTGTTGTATCCTAAATATTAAATCAAGTCCTGAATTTTCTTAAGTTTTTATCATATTTTCTGTTATAATTAAGGTGCCT
>NZ_VMLJ01000032.1:0-26513 GCF_013276615.1 Streptococcus sp. 1621 | reverse complement strand
CACGTCAGCTTCGCCTTGTATTTTATATGTGACTGACTTCGTCAGTCTTATCTACAACCTCAAAGCAGTGCTTTGAGCAACCTGTAGCTAGCTTCCTAGTTTGCTCTTTGATTTTCATTGAGTATAAAGATCTATCCATTTGGGTAGGTCTTTTTGTGAATACAAAAAAGCCAAATCTGATTGGATCTGGCTTGAATATTATGAACTATTAAATAGTATTGGCTGCCCAGACACTTACCGAAGCAGCTGAGACAGGGAATTGTCCATAACCTTCCTCATCAATTGTAACTTGACCTTGGTGGTTTCCAAGTAAGTCTATGAAAGTTTGGTTAGCCCATTCTTGGCCGACAAACATAGACTTGCTGTTTTCTTGGTCATTTGAGATAAGGACTGCGATTGGGGATTGATTTTCATCACCTGAACGTACCCAACCGATACAGTTAGGATCATCAAAGTAGTCTGTTTGCTCTCCGTAGGCCAAATCTTTTCGGATGGTTAGGAGGCGGTCAAGGACTTCTTTGAAATCTTCTTGAGCATATTGCCCTGAAATCCCATAGTAGTCTCCGTAAAAGACACATGGAAGGCCATTTTGGCGTAATAGAATGAGGGCATAGGCTGCTGGTTTGAACCATTCTTCAACAGTAGACTCAAGAGCCTGTCCTCGTTGGGTATCATGGTTGTCGACAAAGGTTACAGCCTTGTCGGGCTTGAGTTCAACCAAGCTATCTGTAAAAATACCACGAAGGTCGTAGTTGGAACCAGCTCGGCTAGCATCAAAGAGATTCTGGTGGAGACGAACATCGACAAGGTCAAAGCGTTCTTCCGTTTTTTCAAGATAGTCTAGATTGGCTTCCTTATCGGGATTCCAAAATTCACCAAAAACGTAGAAATCGTCACCGTATTTTTCCTTCATATCGCGGATAAAATTGCTCATGAAGAAAGAGTCAATGTGCTTAACGGCATCCAAACGGAAACCAGCTATACCAGTCGTCTCCATGAACCAGTCAGCCCAGTCATAGATATTTTTGATAACTTCAGGATGTTTAAAGTCTAGGTCGGCATACATGAGGTAGTCGTAGTTACCGTTTTCATTATCGACCAATTCCTCGTTGGCCCAGCCCTTGTTGTCTCCTTGAATCAGATAAATCCCAGACTTACGGCGTTTTGCATCGTAGTCTGTACCTGTGAAGTGGTACCAGTGCCAGTGGAAGTCATTGTAGGTATCGTGGCGACCATCGAAGGTAAAATTAGTCCAGCCATTGATGGTGAAAGGTTCTCCGAGTTCAACTGTACGGTCTACAGGATCCACTTCGATGACCTGAAAGGCTTCCATGTGATCGGCCGCAGCCTTGTGGTTGAGTACCACATCGGCCATAGGCTGGATTCCCTGTGCTTTTAGGGCTTGAATGGCTTGAAGATAGTCTTCTTTGAAACCATACTTGGTGCGGATAGTACCTTTTTGGTTAAACTCTCCTAGGTCGAATAAGTCATAGACCCCATAGCCGACATCTTTTTCATTGGTTGCCTTAAAAGCTGGTGGCATCCAGACGTGGCTAATCCCCAGATTAGCTAGGTGTGGAGCATCTTCAGCTAGACGTGTCCAGTGCTGACCGTCGTGGGGCAGATACCATTCAAAGTATTGCATAAGTGTTTGATTTTGCATGATGTTTCCTCTTACTTGTCAATCTTGTTTTTTATTCTATCATAAAGTATTGGTTAGCGCCAACGTTTGCATAAGATAGAAGGAAACTATTTTAACTACTTAAAATAAAGTGTTGATTTTTTGTATCAAAGTGCTAGTATAATAGTATGTAATATAGATAAAGATAGGAGTCATCCCATGATTGAATTTCAAAATGTTAGTAAGTTGTATGGTGATAAAGAGGCTTTGAGCAATCTCAATTTGCAGATTGCAAATGGGGAGATTATGGGCTTGATTGGTCATAATGGTGCTGGAAAATCGACTACCATAAAATCCTTAGTCAGTATCATTTCACCCAGCAGTGGTCGTATTTTAGTAGACGATCAGGAGTTATCGGAAAATCGCTTGGCTATTAAACGAAAGATTGGCTACGTAGCAGACTCGCCTGACTTATTTTTACGCTTAACGGCCAATGAATTTTGGGAATTGATCGCCTCATCCTATGATCTGACTAGCTCTGACTTGGAGGCTAGTCTAGCTAGGCTATTAAGTGTTTTTGATTTTGCTGAAAATCGCTATCAGGTTATTGAAACTCTTTCTCACGGAATGCGTCAGAAAGTCTTTGTCATTGGGGCACTCTTGTCTGATCCTGATATTTGGGTCTTGGACGAACCCTTGACTGGTTTGGATCCCCAGGCTGCCTTTGATTTGAAGCAGATGATGAAGGAGCATGCGCAAAAAGGCAAGACGGTCTTGTTTTCAACCCATGTCCTAGAGGTGGCAGAGCAAGTCTGTGATCGGATTGCCATTTTGAAAAAGGGGCATTTGATTTATTGTGGTAAGGTAGAGGACTTGAGGAAAGACCATCCAGACCAGTCTTTGGAAAGTATCTACCTTAGCCTTGCTGGTAGAAAAGAGGAGGTTTCAGATGCGTCTCAAGGTCATTAAAAAATTAGTTGATATCAATATCCTCTATTCATCTCAAGAAGCTAATCTGGCTAACCTACGAAAGAAGCAGGCTAAGAATCCTGGAAAAAAAGTAAATGTTTCCGCTAGAGTTCTAAGTTCTTACATTTTTTCCAGTCTCTTGATGCTTTTGATGTTTATAAATATAGCCTTTCGTTTTCCTTTTGAGGAAATACCAAGTTTTTTTAGTAGCATGGTTGCTATTTTACTGGTGCTTGCCTTTTCAACTTCTTTCACTGCCTTTTACAATGTCTTTTATGAGAGTAAGGATTTGGTATCGTATAGGCCCTATGCCTTTAAAGAATCAGAGATTATAATCGCTAAAGGACTGTCTGTCCTCTTGCCAGCTCTGCCTGGAATTGTACCAATCCTAGCTTATTTTCTAGTCCTCCACATTAGGCTAGCACCTTCTCTTTGGTTGGGCTTGCCTTTGATGCTGCTGTCCTTGGCCTTATTATTTGTCTCTGTTACTTTAGTGATGGTAGTGGCAGTACATTTCTTGGCTCAAACTGCGGTTTTTAGAAAGTATCAGTCTATTTTTTCGAATGTGATGATTGGGATAGGGGTTCTCATACCTTTAATATTTGTCCTCTTTCTACAGTCGACTTTTGGAAGTATTGTTGACAAAGTTAGAGACATTCCATTTCTCCTTTATCCTCTTCATATCTTTTACAAAATAGCAGTGTCTCCTTTTTCGACAGAAGCCTTAGTGGGTCTGCTCGCTTGGATAGCTTTAACTGTTTTCTTGCTTTACCTGACCAAAAAGAAGGTCCTTCCTCGTTTTTATGACGTTATCCTGCTTAATAGTGAGGAGAAGGTCAAAAAAGAACGTCGCAATAAGGAGAGAATTTCAACTACTAATAAAAAGGGCTTTTTCCGCATGGTTTTACGCTACCACCTCACCCTCTTGGGACAGGGAACTGGCGTGATTACAGTGCTTTTTACAAGTGCTTTCCTTCCTTATCTCATGATGATCGGTCTGATTTCCAACATCCGAGATTCTCAGATAGTTCCAGACATTCATCCTCCATACTGGTTACCCTTGTTTTTTATAGCTCTCTTTATAGCAGTTGTCAATAACAATATCACCAGCCTGCATTCAATTGCCTTGTCCTTGGAGAGGGAAAATGTTGATTTTCTTAAGAGTTTACCCTTTGACTTTGCTCGTTATGTGAAAGTGAAATTTTGGATTATATTTGCTGTCCAGTCCTTTTTACCAGTTCTGACTTTACTTGGCCTTTCTCTATATCTAGGCTTGCCCATCCTTTCGATGATTTACCTTCTTGTGGCATGGATCCTTGCCAGTGTCATCCTTTCTTGCCACCATTACCTTAAGGACGTGAAAAATCTGTCAACCAATTGGAGTAGCATTACGGACTTGGTGAACCGTTCAAATCGTATAGTAGCAATAGTTTTACTCTTAATTTATAGTGCAATCCTGATGGCTCTTGTAATTGGAAGCATATTCTTGGTTCGGTCTCTCGCCCCTGTCCTTGCCATCAGCTTGGGAGTAGGAGTTCTTATCCTCTTGCTTGCTCTTGCTATTTTTGGCTATCATTACTACCTGTCACGCATATTGACAGAAATAGAAAAAAGATGAGATAGTTGGTCGCTTGCTTGATAAATTCAATTCGACAAACGCTTTTATAGTTTGTTAGAATGTAGTTGTAAATGATTAAGATTGGTAATCAAAAATATATAGGGAGGAATGTTTTGAATAAGAAATATAACATAGTTCTATTTTTGTTGTTTATAGTTTATTTATTGGGATATTTTTCAATTTCAAAAACTTTCATTCCTATAATGTGTGTGATCCAAGTATTTTTGATAGAACATATATTTAAAGTTCGAAATAGAATGATGCAGATAGGTGAAATTATAATTATTGTTGCTTCTATGACATTATTTATTGATAGCATATTGAGTTTGTAACAAAAGGCTTCTCTATAAAATCAAATTTTCCAGATATCTACTGAAGCTGATTTATATCCTCATATTTCTTTTACTATCTTCGTCACTAAACTTGACAGACATATATTGCTGATACAACCTCTCTACCTACAATCTCGCAGTTAACCTGAGGCTAGTTTCCTCTTTGATTTTCGTTGAATTTTATTTGATAAAAGAAATGCTCCTCCAAGACGGAAGAGCATTTTTATTGTAATTTTGATTCGGTTTCTGCAGACTCTGGGTGGAGTTCTTGATAACTTGGCGCCTTGAAAAGGTCAGTACTGGTTTTACCTTTTCGTTGCCTAAAGAGGCTAGTTGACTGACTTCCCTTTTCCTGTTCAATCTTTTGCAGAATTGGTAAGGAATTGAGGTAAGAAATGCTTTCTGTATCAACTGTTCCAAGATGATCTTTTTGATAGAAACGTATTAAATCGCCAGTTTGAATCTGATCGCTGATTTTTAGCTGTTGGCTAGCTGCCTGACGAACAATTTCTAGTTCAGTCTGAGCTTGTTCATCAAGATTGCTGATTTCAAGACCGCTCTCAGTATAGTAGGTTCGTCCGTCATAACTGGTGTATTTAGGTGTGACGAAGGAATTGGCAGTTCGAAAGGCAACGATTTCTTGATGATCTGGAGACAGAAGATCTTGTCCAACTTGAAGGAAGGAATTGGACTCAATACCAAGGAGGTGTTCGAGAGTCGGTAAGATATCGATTTGTCCACCGTAGGTATTGATGATTTGCCCCTTTTCATAACCAGGCATGACCACCATAAAAGGCACTCGTTGCAACATGGCATTGTCGTAGTTAGACCAGTTCTCAGAAGTCTTGCCAATCAAGGGAGCCAGCTCAGGATTGCGGGAGTTGGAAATACCATAATGGTCTCCGTAAATGACGATGATGGATTTTTCATAGAGGCCACTTTCTTTGAGATAGTCAAAGAAGGCCCTGATAGCACTGTCCAGATAGTTAGCCGTTTGGAAGTAGCCGTTGATCGTTTCATCTTTGGTTTTGGCCAAGGGGAAACCAAGCTCATCGCCAGTCAGATTGCTAGCATAGGGATAGTGATTGGATACCGTGATATACTTAGCATAAAAAGGCTGCTGCAAGTGCTCCAGATACTGAATAGAATCCTTCATCATGATTTTATCATTCAAACCATATTGGAAAGAATTGCTACTGTCTTGCTTAGTGAAGTAGGAAGCATCAAAGAAGTATTGGTAGCCCCATTGTTTATAGGTGGTATTTCGGTTCCAGAAGGTTCCGATATTACCGTGAAAGACGGCACTCGATTGATAGCCGTTTTTTGATAGGATAAAAGGAGCTGCATGTTGGGTATTGGTACCACCGTAATTGACCATAAAGGAACCTTGGTCAAGTCCAAACAAACCAGTCTCTAGCATGGTTTCCGCATCTGAGGTTTTACCAGCCTTGACTTGGTTAAAGATATTCGAAAAGGCTAGGGTTGCTTGCGAATGGTAGAGTGAATTTAGGAAGGGAGTGACTTCATGCTCAGTTCCATCTAGGTTGAGTTTATAGTCCAGTAGGAACTGCTGAAAACTCTCCAAGTGGAGATAAATCACATTTTTTCCTTTGGCCAAGCCAAAATAGTCTGGATTGGGCTTAGCAGAATGTTCTTGAATATAATCTGTAATAGGTTGAAGGTCGGTCTCAGAGGCCTTAGCACGTTCCTTGTTGGCGCTGTAGGATTGGTTGGCACTATAGCCTAAAAAGGCTGGCAAACTAAGGGCGCGGACAACATAATAATTAGAAAATCCTCTTGATAGGAGATCGGGACGTTCAATCTCTGCCAAGAAAAGATTAGCAGAAAAGAGCAGGGCTGAGAGTGCAGTGATAGCAACACTTGAGCGGAATTTGAAGGGTCTCCTATCCAGCTGGATGAATTTTTTAAAGAAAAGAAAAGCCATCAGTGGGAAATCCATAAAATAGATGAAATCCCAAAAGCGCAGTAACTCTAGTTCCGCAGTACCAACAGACACCTTGCTGACCACCTTCATGGTATTAGCCGTGATAAAGTCACTAAATTCTCGATAGTAAAAGACATTGGAATAAAGCCAAATGAATAAAAGGCTATAAATAGCTATACTCAGGACATAAAAGATCTTGGTTGACCGAGCATAGAGGGCTAGAGCCAGCAGGAGTAGTCCTAGAGGAAGGGGATTGAAAAAGGCGATAAAGGCAAGGTAATTTCCCTGCAACTTGCCCACTTGAATATCTAAATTAAAGTCAACAGCATAGGCTAATAAGGTTTTGAACCAATATAGGATTAAAAGGGTTAGGACAAAACCCAGTCTGGTACCCATGGCTTTTTGGATTTTGTTAAAATTGCTTTTCACACATTTACTTCCTAATTTTTTATTAGTATTAGTATACCATTTTTTAAAAGAAGAGTAAAAAAGCAAGGGTAGTTTCTTTTTTGAGAATTGTCTAAAAGTTTGATATAATGGTAGTTATGAATAGAATAAGAGTCAGTAAAAGGGTTGAAAAAAAGCTCGCTAAGGGGTTAGTTTTACTAGAAGCCAGTGATCTTGAGAATGTCAATCTCAAGGATCAGGAAGTAGAAGTCCATAGTCAAGATGGAAACTTTCTTGGGACTGCCTACCTTTCTCAGCAAAACAAGGGCTTGGGCTGGTTTGTTAGCACAGATAAGATTACCTTTAATCAAGCTTTCTTTGAAACACTCTTTAGACAAGCTAAAGAAAAGAGGAAAGCCTACTATCAAGATGATTTGACAACTGCCTTTCGTCTCTTTAACCAAGAGGGAGATAGCTTTGGTGGTCTGACAGTGGACCTTTATGGCGACTATGCTGTCTTTTCTTGGTATAACTCTTATGTTTATCAGATTCGCAAGCTTATCTCAGAAGCCTTTAGACAGGTTTTTCCTGAGGTTTTAGGGACTTATGAGAAGATCCGCTTTAAGGGGTTAGACTATGAATCTGCCCATGTTTATGGTCAAGAAGCACCTGAATTTTTCACAGTTCTGGAAAATGGTGTCTTGTATCAAGTATTTATGAATGATGGCTTGATGACAGGGGTTTTCCTAGACCAGCACGAGGTTCGTGGTAGTTTAGTTGACGGATTGGCTATGGGGAAATCTTTACTCAATATGTTTTCTTATACAGCCGCCTTTTCAGTAGCTGCAGCCATGGGGGGAGCAAGCCAGACAACTTCTGTTGATTTAGCCAAACGTTCACGAGAATTGTCTCAAGCGCATTTTCAGGCAAATGGAATCAGTACAGACGACCATCGTTTTATAGTCATGGATGTTTTTGAGTATTTCAAGTATGCTAAGCGAAAAGGCTTGACTTACGATGTGGTTGTCCTAGATCCGCCTAGCTTTGCTCGGAACAAAAAACAAACATTCTCTGTGGCCAAGGATTATCACAAGTTGATATCCCAGAGTCTTGAGATTTTAAATCCGGGCGGTATTATTATTGCCAGTACCAATGCTGCCAATGTATCCCGCCAGAAATTTACAGAACAAATTGATAAAGGCTTTGCAGGAAGAAGTTACCAGATTTTAAACAAATACGGTCTTCCAGCAGATTTCACCTATAATAAAAAAGATGAAAGTAGTAATTACCTCAAGGTGATTAGTATGAAGGTTAGTAAATGAAATTGATCGTTTCAGTAATGCCAAGAAGTTTAGAGGAGGCCCAGGCTCTGGATGCCACGAGGTACCTGGATGCCGACATCATTGAATGGCGTGCCGACTATCTGCCTAAAGAAGCGATTTTGCAGGTGGCTCCAGCTATTTTTGAAAAATTCGCAGGTCGTGAGTTGGTTTTCACGCTACGAACTCGCTCTGAGGGGGGAGAAATCGACTTTTCTCCAGAAGAATATATCCATCTAATCAAGGAAGTGGCGCAACTCTATCAACCAGACTATATTGATTTTGAGTACTACAGCTACAAGGATGTTTTTGAGGAAATGCTGGACTTCCCAAATCTTATTTTGAGTTACCATAATTTCCAAGAAACACCTGAAAATATGATGGAAATCTTGTCAGAGTTGACGAGCCTAAATCCAAAACTGGTTAAGGTTGCGGTGATGGCTCATACGGAGCAGGATGTCTTAGACTTGATGAACTATACACGAGGCTTTAAAACCCTCAATCCTGAGCAGGAATATGTAACCATTTCTATGGGCAAGGTGGGCAAGGTTTCTCGTATCACTGCGGATGTGACTGGTTCGAGTTGGTCTTTTGCCAGTCTGGATGAGGCTAGTGCCCCTGGTCAGATTTCACTAGCTAACATGAAAAAAATCAGGGAGATTTTGGATGAAGCTTGATGGCTATACACGTTTAGCTGCCGTTGTTGCCAATCCTATTAAGCATTCTATTTCCCCCTTCATCCACAATAGGGCCTTTGAGGCGACAGCTACCAATGGTGCTTACGTGGCTTGGGAGATTGAAGCGAGTGACTTGGCAGAAACAGTGGCCAATATTTGCCGCTATCAGATGTTTGGCATCAACCTGTCCATGCCCTATAAGGAGCAAGTGATTCCTTATTTGGATGGGCTGAGCGATGAAGCACGCTTGATTGGTGCGGTCAATACGGTCGTCAATGAGAATGGCAATTTAATTGGATATAATACAGATGGCAAGGGATTTTTTAAGAGCTTGCCTTCTTTTACAATTACAGGTAAGAAGATGGCCCTGCTGGGTGCAGGTGGTGCGGCCAAGTCCATTTTGGCACAAGCTATTTTGGACGGCGTCAGTCAGATTTCGGTCTTTGTTCGTTCAGTTTCTATGGAAAAAACAAGACCTTACCTAGACAAGTTACAGGAGCAAACAGGCTTTAAAGTGGACTTGTACGCTTTAGAAGATGTTTCGGAACTGCAAGCAAGGATTGCTGAGTCGGATCTACTGGTTAATGCCACCAGTGTGGGCATGGATGGTAAATCATCCCCAGTTCCTGAAAGAATAGTCTTACCAGAAACTCTCTTGGTGGCAGATATTATTTACCAACCCTTTGAAACGCCATTTTTGAAATGGGCTAGGAGGCAGGGCAATCCAGCCGTCAATGGTCTGGGAATGTTGCTCTATCAAGCTGCAGAAGCTTTTCAACTGTGGACAGGCAAGGAAATGCCAACAGAAGAAATTTGGCAGTCCTTAACAGAAAAATACCAATAAAGAAAAGGAGACTCTCCTATGAAAATCAGAATTGATATTCCTCATCATCCTTATGATATTCAGATTAAAAAAGGTTGTCTGGCTCAGGCTGGCCAATGGTTGCGAGAACTCTGGCAACCACAAAAGGTAGTCATTGTGACAGATAACCATGTAGCTTCTCTTTATGCAGAGAAGGTCAAGCTCAGCCTAGAAGATGCTGGTTTTCAGGTAGCAGTTTTTGACTTTTTAGAAGGTGAAGAAAGAAAGAATTTAACTACTGTTCAGAAAGTCTATGAATTTCTAGTTAAGCAGGGGTTGACTCGTAGCGATGGAGTCGTGGCTCTCGGAGGTGGTGTCGTTGGAGACCTGGCTGGTTTCGTAGCCTCTACCTATATGCGGGGTATTCATTTTGTTCAGATTCCGACTAGCTTGACAGCTCAGGTTGATTCTTCTATCGGCGGAAAGACAGGCGTTAACACTCCATTTGCTAAAAATATGGTGGGTACCTTTGCCCAACCAGACGGGGTTCTGATTGATCCGCTTGTCCTTGAAACACTCGGAAAGAGAGAGTTGATTGAAGGAATGGGTGAGGTCATCAAGTATGGCTTGATTGAGGATTCAGAACTGTGGGCTCTCTTGACGGAGCTGGATGGTTCTGTTGAGAGCATTTTGGAACATGCAGAGACCTTGATTGAACATTCTTGTCAGGTCAAGCGCAAGATGGTAGTTGAGGATGAGTTGGACAATGGTGTTCGCCTTTACCTCAATTTTGGCCATACTATTGGCCATGCCATTGAAGCAACTGCCGGTTATGGAAAAGTCATGCATGGTGAAGCTGTGGCCATTGGCATGGTACAGATTTCCAAGGTTGCTGAGGAAAAAGGCCTCATGCCAGAAGGGATAACCCAGTCCATTACAGCTATGTGTCAGAAATTTGGATTACCTGTTGACTACGAAAACTGGGATGTTGATAAGCTTTACCAGGCTTTGACTCATGACAAGAAAGCGCGTGGTAATACCTTGAAATTGGTCTTGGTGCCAGAGCTTGGTTCGGCAACCATTCACCCGGTTTCTCTGGAAGAGATGAAAGACTACTTGGTAAAATAAGGAGAGCGTATGAGATATTTAACTGCAGGAGAATCACACGGTCCCCGTCTGACGGCTATCATTGAAGGAATTCCAGCTGGACTACCTTTGACAGCAGAGGATATCAATGAGGACCTTAAACGCCGTCAGGGTGGTTACGGTCGTGGTGGCCGTATGAAGATTGAGAGCGACCAAGTTGTCTTTACTTCAGGCGTTCGTCATGGGAAGACGACAGGGGCTCCCATTACCATGGATGTCATCAATAAGGACCACCAAAAATGGCTGGACATTATGTCTGCGGAGGACATTGAAGACCGCCTTAAAAGCAAACGAAAAATCACCCATCCTCGTCCAGGTCACGCCGACTTGGTAGGGGGCATCAAGTACCGTTTTAATGACTTACGAAATTCCTTGGAGCGTTCGTCAGCTCGTGAAACCACCATGCGGGTGGCAGTTGGGGCAGTAGCCAAACGCCTCTTGACTGAGCTGGATATGGAGATTGCCAACCATGTCGTGGTCTTTGGTGGCAAGGAAATCGATGTTCCTGAGAATCTCACAGTTGCTGAGATTAAGGAAAGAGCTGCCCAGTCTGAAGTTTCTATTGTTAACCAAGAAAGAGAACAGGAAATCAAGGACTACATTGACCAAATCAAACGTGACGGGGATACCATTGGTGGGGTTGTGGAGACAGTCGTTGGAGGTGTTCCAGTTGGTCTTGGTTCCTATGTCCAATGGGACAGAAAATTGGATGCGCGATTGGCCCAAGCTGTCGTCTCTATCAATGCCTTTAAAGGGGTGGAATTTGGTCTCGGCTTTGAAGCTGGTTACCGTAAAGGTAGCCAGGTCATGGATGAAATTCTCTGGTCTAAAGAAGACGGTTATACCCGCCGTACCAATAATTTAGGCGGTTTCGAAGGTGGCATGACTAATGGGCAACCTATCGTTGTTCGTGGCGTCATGAAACCTATTCCTACTCTTTATAAGCCTCTTATGAGTGTGGATATCGAAACCCACGAACCTTATAAGGCAACCGTGGAGAGAAGTGATCCGACCGCTCTTCCAGCTGCAGGAGTGGTTATGGAAGCTGTTGTGGCTACGGTTCTGGCACAAGAAATCCTCGAAAAATTCTCATCAGACAATCTAGAGGAATTAAAAGAAGCGATAGCCAAACACCGAGACTATACAAAGAACTATTAAGGAGTTCCTATGGCAAAAACAATCTATATCGCAGGTCTTGGTTTGATTGGTGCCTCTATGGCACTTGGTATCAAACGTGATCATCCAGATTATGAAATTTTAGGTTATAATCGCAGTCAAGCTTCGAGAGATATTGCTTTGAAAGAAGGCATGATTGACCGTGCAACAGATGATTTTGCCAGTTTTGCTCCTCTTGCGGATATCATCATTCTCAGCTTGCCAATCAAACAAACTATTGCTTTCATTAAGGAGTTGGCTAACTTGGATTTGAAAGAAGGCGTCATTATTTCAGATGCTGGTTCGACCAAGTCAGCCATTGTGGATGCGGCGGAGCAGTATTTGGCTGGCAAGTCTGTTCGCTTTGTCGGGGCCCATCCTATGGCTGGTAGTCACAAGACAGGGGCTGCCTCTGCAGATGTCAATCTCTTTGAAAATGCCTATTATATCTTTACACCTTCGAGACTGACAAGTCCTGATACACTTGAGGAAATGAAGGATCTTCTTTCAGGTCTTCATGCTCGTTTTATCGAAATTGATGCCAAGGAGCATGATCGTGTCACTTCTCAGATTAGCCATTTTCCTCATATTCTGGCTTCTAGTCTCATGGAGCAGACCGCGGTCTATGCTCAAGAGCATGAGATGGCAAGACGCTTTGCGGCAGGTGGTTTTCGAGATATGACCCGAATTGCGGAAAGCGAGCCAGGTATGTGGACCTCCATTCTCTTGTCCAATCGTGAAACAATTTTAGATAGAATTGAGGATTTCAAGGAGCGTTTGGACGAGATTGGACAAGCTATCAGTAAGGGTGATGAAAACAAAATCTGGAACTTTTTCAACCAAGCGCGTGAGCAACGTCAGGCCATGGAAATCCATAAGCGTGGTGGTGTGGATAGCTCTTATGACCTCTATGTTGATGTTCCCGATGAAGAAGACGTTATTTTACGAATCTTGGAATTGCTACGTGGAACTTCCTTGGTTAATATTCACATCAATGAGGAAAACCGTGAAGATATTCACGGGATCCTACAAATTTCATTTAAAAACGCTCAAGACTTGGAACGAGCTGAGCACCTCATAACAGAAAATACAGACTATACAGTCGTCATCAAATAAGGAGAAGAACATGTCAAATATTTACGATAGTGCAAACGAACTCAGTCGCGGTCTACGCGAACTGCCAGAATATAAGGCTGTTAAAATAGCTAAAGATGCTATTGCAGCAGATGCTGAGGCGAGCAAAATTTTTACAGAATATCTTGCCTTTCAAGAGGAAATTCAAAAACTAGCACAGACAGGGCAAATGCCAGATGCTTCCTTCCAAGCTAAAATGGAAGGCTTTGGTAAGCAGATTCAGGGGAACAGCCTCTTGTCAGAATTCTTTACCAAGCAACAACAATTGTCCATTTACCTTTCTGACATTGAAAAAATTGTTTTTGAACCAGTTTCAGAATTGCTAAAATAAGAAAATAACTATCATAAAGTCAGGAATTTTTAAGGAATTTCTGGCTTTTTATGATAAAATAGGTAAAAGTATTGCAAGTATGAGGTCTAGTATGAAACTAAAAACAAACATTCGCCACTTACATGGCAGTATCCGAGTTCCAGGTGACAAGTCTATCAGCCACCGTTCTATTATCTTTGGAAGTTTGGCTGAGGGTGAGACCAAGGTTTATGATATTCTGCGAGGTGAAGACGTTCTTTCGACCATGCAGGTTTTTCGTGACCTTGGTGTTGAAATTGAGGACAAAGACGGGGTTATTACTATTCAAGGTGTAGGCATGGATGGCTTAAAAGCGCCGCAAAATGCCCTTGATATGGGAAATTCTGGCACCTCGATTCGCCTGATTTCAGGTGTCCTTGCTGGTGCAGACTTTGAAGTAGAGATGTTCGGAGACGACAGTCTTTCCAAACGTCCTATGGATCGTGTGACTATTCCACTGAAAAAAATGGGCGTTAGTATTTCAGGGCAAACTGAACGAGACCTGCCTCCCCTTCACTTAAAAGGGACGAAAACCCTAAGACCTATTCAATATGAGTTGCCAATTGCCTCTGCTCAAGTCAAGTCAGCCTTGATCTTTGCGGCTTTGCAGGCTCAGGGTCAGTCAGTGATTATCGAAAAAGAATGCACCCGTAATCATACTGAAGATATGCTGCAACAATTTGGTGGTCATTTAAGTGTGGAAGGCAAGAAAATCACAGTCCAAGGGCCACAAAAATTGATAGGACAGAAGGTGGTCGTACCAGGAGATATTTCCAGTGCAGCCTTTTGGTTAGTCGCAGGTTTGATTGTTCCAAATTCTCGTGTAGTGCTGCAGAATGTGGGTATTAACGAAACGCGTACAGGTATCATTGATGTCATTCGCGCCATGGGTGGAAAACTAGAAATAACTGAAATTGACCCAGTCGCTAAATCTGCTACCTTGACTGTTGAATCTTCTGACTTGAAAGGAACAGAGATTGGTGGTGCCTTGATTCCACGATTGATTGATGAATTGCCAATTATCGCTCTTCTGGCGACTCAAGCCCAAGGTGTAACAGTTATCAAGGATGCTGAGGAGCTCAAGGTCAAGGAAACAGACCGCATTCAGGTTGTGGCAGACGCCTTAAATAGCATGGGAGCAGATATTACTCCTACAGCTGATGGAATGATTATCAAAGGGAAATCAGCCCTTCACGGTGCTAGAGTCAATACTTTTGGTGACCACCGTATCGGCATGATGACAGCTATCGCAGCCCTCTTGGTTGCAGATGGAGAAGTGGAACTTGACCGTGCAGAAGCCATCAATACCAGCTATCCTAGCTTCTTTGATGATTTGGAGAACTTGATTCATGGCTAAGGTATTACTAGGATTTATGGGGGCTGGAAAATCGACTATTGCAAGAGGCTTGGACCCAGATTATCTCGATATGGATGCTCTGATAGAGAAGCGCTTAGGCATGTCCATTACGGAATTTTTCTCGGAAAAGGGAGAAGGAGCCTTTCGTCAGGTAGAATCAGAAGTCCTAGCTGATTTACTACAAACAGACCAAGTCGTGTCAACTGGAGGAGGAGTGGTTATTTCTCAGAGAAATCGTGACTTACTCAAGACTAATACAGATAACATCTACCTGAAAGCTGATTTTGAAACCCTCTACCACCGTATCGCAGCTGATAAGGACAATCAGCGTCCGCTTTTTCTAAATAATAGCAAGGAAGAACTAGCAGCTATTTTCCAAGAAAGACAGGCCTGGTATGAGGAGGTAGCCAGTCGGGTTTTGGATGTGACCAAGCTAAGTCCAGAGGAAATTATAGAGGAACTGAGATGAAAATTGCTTATCTAGGTCCCAAGGGATCATTTTCACACCACGTTGTGCAGACAGCTTTTCCTCATGAGGAATTGCAGGCTTTTGCTAACATTACAGATGTCATCAAGGCCTATGAGCAAGGCTTGGTGGACTATTCTGTGGTGCCAGTTGAAAATTCTATTGAGGGTAGTGTTCATGAAACCTTGGACTACCTTTTTCATCAGGCTCGCATTCAAGCAGTTGCAGAAATCGTTCAACCCATTCATCAGCAGTTAATGGTGGTTCCGGGTCATACTAAGATTGAAAAGATTTTTTCTCATCCACAGGCTTTGGCTCAGGGAAAGAAATTCATCGATGAACAGTATCCAGAGGCTCAAATCGAGGTAACAGCTAGTACAGCCTATGCGGCCCGTTTTATTTCCGAACATCCAGACCAGCCTTATGCAGCCATTGCACCAAGAAGTTCTGCAGAAGAATATGGCTTGGAACTGATTGCCGAGGATATTCAGGAAATGGAAGCCAATTTCACACGTTTTTGGGTTTTAGGAGTTGAAAAGCCTAGTATTCCCTTGCAAGCACAAAGGGAAAAAATGACTTTGGCCTTGACCTTACCTGACAACCTTCCAGGTGCACTTTATAAGGCTCTGTCGACCTTTGCTTGGCGAGGAATTGACCTGACAAAAATTGAAAGTCGTCCACTCAAGACAGCGCTAGGCGAATACTTTTTCATTATCGATGTGGACTATACTGATAAGAACTTGGTTCACTTTGCCCAAAAAGAACTAGAAGCCATTGGAATCCAGTATAAAGTTCTGGGTGCCTATCCGATTTATCCAATATCAGATCATGGAAAGGAGAGAAGATGAGTAAAGAAAATCCTCTCAGTCATCATGAAAAATTACGTTATGATTATTTGCTAAAAAATATTCACTATCTCAATGAGAGAGAGAAAAATGAGTTTGCCTATTTGCAAGAAAAGCTAACTCTTGCTAGGGTAAATAGTAGTTCCAGCTTGGAACAAGAAAGAGAAGAGCAGGTTGACTTACCAAGCTATGCGAACCGGAGTCGTTTACAATCCAAATCACAAGCACTCTCTGCTCCTCCAAAAAAGAAAAGACGGAAGCTCCGTCTTAAACGCATTTTTATGGTCATTTTTTCACTTTTGGTCTGTGTGGCTTTAGCCATGGTATTCATGTTTTTACGTGGTTACCAAGATGCTAGTGCAAAGAAAACTGCTGATGCTAAGGCAGCACAGGTTCAAGTCTTTAATGGTCAGGACGCTAGAGACGGGGTTAATATTTTGATCATGGGGACGGACGGTCGAATTGGTCAAAATAGTGCTGAGACGCGGACAGACTCTATTATGGTATTAAATGTTGGTGGCTCAGATAAGAAAATGAAGCTGGTCAGTTTCATGCGTGACAATTTGGTTTATATAGACGGTTATAGTCAAGTCATTAACGGTAGAAAACAGACGGATAATAAGTTAAACGTAGCCTATGAACTAGGGGAACAAGAAGGACAAAAAGGGGCAGAAATGGTTCGCCAAGTCTTGAAAGATAATTTTGACTTAGACATTAAGTACTATGCCTTGGTCGATTTTCAGGCCTTTGCAACAGCGATTGACACGCTTTTCCCTGATGGGGTGACGATTGATGCTCAATTTTCAACATTGAATGGGCGTCCACTAACAGAAGCTACAGTCGGAGATGATTTACATGCGACTGAGACTGAGTCTCCAACCCAAACCATCAAAGTCGGGAAGCAGCAGATGAATGGCTCGACCCTGCTCAATTATGCTCGTTTCCGTGATGACGATGAGGCGGATTACGGCCGTACCAAAAGACAGCAGCAAGTTTTAACAGCAATTTTAGAGCAAATTAAAGATCCCACTAAACTTTTCACTGGTTCTGAAGCTCTTGGAAAGGTTTTTGCTATGACCTCAACCAACGCACCCTATACTTTCCTCCTAACAAACGGTTTATCTGTTTTGGATGGAGCAAAAAATGGTATTGAAAAGCTGACGATTCCAGAACTTGGTGACTGGGTAGATGCCTATGATGTTTATGGAGGCTTGGGCTTGCTGGTCGATCAAAACAAATATCAGAATAAATTATCTCAGATGGGTTTGAGATAAGATAAGACAGAAGAATCAAAGTTTGAAGGCTATTTATCTAGCAGTCAGGCTTTGATTTTTTACAGTCTGCAATAGATTTTCACCCCCTATTTGTGGTATAATGAAACGATACGATAGAAAGAATAATGAACAATATGACTGATTTAAAAGCAATTCAGGCTCGTAGTCTGGAGATGGCTGAATATTTTGTGGCCTTTTGTAAAGAACATGATTTGCTTTGTTACCTCTGTGGAGGGGGTGCTATTGGTGCCCTTCGAAACAAGGGCTTTATTCCTTGGGACGACGACCTAGACTTTTTTATGCCCCGTAAAGATTATGAGAAATTAGCAGAATTATGGCCTCGTTATGCAGATGAACGTTATTTCTTGTCAAAGAGTCACAAGGATTTTGTCGATCGTAATCTTTTTATTACCATTCGTGACAAGGAAACTACCTGTATCAAACCTTATCAGCAGGATTTGGATTTGCCACATGGTCTGGCCTTGGATGTTTTACCTTTGGATTATTATCCTAAAAATCCAGCTGAGCGGAAAAAGCAGGTTCACTGGGCCTTGATTTATTCTCTTTTTTGTGCGCAAACTATTCCAGAAAAACATGGCGCACTTATGAAGTGGGGAAGTCGCATTTTACTGGGGTTGACGCCGAAATCTCTTCGTTATCGCATTTGGAAAAAAGCTGAAAAAGAAATGACCAAGTACAGTCTAGCTGAGAGCGATGGAATCACGGAATTATGCTCGGGTCCTGGTTACATGAGAAATAAGTACCTAATCGAATCTTTTGAAGATAATCTCTTCTTGCCATTTGAAGAGACAGAGATGCCTATTCCAGTTGGCTATGATGCCTATCTCAGCACTGCTTTTGGGGATTATATGACACCACCACCAGCAGACAAGCAGCTACCGCATCATGATGCTGTCATCGCTGATATGGATAAGTCTTATACAGAATATAAGGGAGAATATGGTGGCTAAGAAAAAAATCTTATTTTTTATGTGGTCTTTTTCTCTCGGAGGTGGAGCAGAGAAGATTCTCTCTACCATTGTTTCAAATTTGGATCCAGAAAAGTATGATATTGATATTCTTGAAATGGAGCATTTTGACAAGGGATACGAATCTGTTCCTAAACATGTACGAATTTTAAAATCCCTTCAGGATTATCGCCAAGCTAGATGGTTACGAGCTCTTTTGTGGAGAATGAGAATTTATTTTCCAAGACTGACTCGTCGCTTGCTTGTGAAAGATGACTATGATGTTGAAGTTTCCTTTACCATTATGAATCCACCACTGTTGTTCTCTAAAAGAAAAGAAGTCAAGAAGATATCTTGGATTCATGGAAGTATTGAAGAATTTCTTAAGGATAGCTCAAAAAGGGAATCACATAAACGCCAGTTAGATACTGCGGATATCATTGTAGGAATTTCAAGAAAGACCAGTAATTCTATTAAGGAAGTCTATCCAGATTATGCTTCCAAATTACAGACGGTCTACAATGGTTATGATTTTAAGACTATTCTAGAAAAATCTCAAGAGAAGATCGATATCGAGATTGAGCCTCAAAGTATCTGTACCATTGGACGGATTGAGGAAAATAAGGGTTCTGACCGTGTAGTAGAAGTGATACGACTATTACACCAAGAAGGAAAAAACTACCACCTTTACTTTATAGGTACAGGTGATATGGAAGAGGAACTGAAAAAACGAGTTAAAGAATATGAGCTTGAAGACTATGTACATTTCCTTGGTTATCAAAAAAATCCTTATCAGTATTTATCTCAGATGAAAGTTCTCTTGTCTATGTCTAAACAAGAAGGTTTTCCTGGAGTGTATGTGGAAGCCTTGAGTCTGGGACTTCCTTTTGTCTCTACGGATGTCGGAGGGGCTGAGGAATTATCCCAAGAAGGACGATTTGGCC
Organism: Streptococcus sp. 1621; assembly: GCF_013276615.1. NCBI lineage: Bacteria > Bacillati > Bacillota > Bacilli > Lactobacillales > Streptococcaceae > Streptococcus > Streptococcus sp. 1621. The sequence goes on along the minus strand of NZ_VMLJ01000032.1, from coordinate 7,205 downwards.
AAATCATTGAGAGCAATCAAGAGGCAGCTCAGGCAATTACGAACTACATGACCTCTGCCTCAAATTTTGATGTCAATGAGGCTAGCCAATTCATTCAACAATTCACAATTGCCAAACAAATCGAACAAGTAGAAAAACTATTAGAGGAGTAGCATGGAAACTGCATTAATTAGTGTCATTGTGCCAGTCTATAATGTGGCGCAGTACCTAGAAAAATCGATAGCTTCCATTCAGGAGCAGACCTATCAAAATCTGGAAATTATTCTTGTTGATGATGGAGCAACGGATGAAAGTGGTCGCTTGTGTGATTCAATCGCTGAACAAGATGATAGGGTGTCAGTGCTTCATAAAAAGAATGAAGGTTTGTCGCAAGCACGAAACGATGGAATGAAGCAGGCTCACGGAGATTATCTGATTTTTATTGACTCAGATGATTATATCCATCCAGAAATGATTCAGAGCTTATATGAGCAATTAATTCAAGAAGATGCGGATGTTTCGAGCTGTGGTGTCATGAATGTCTATGCTAATGATGAAAGCCCACAGTCAGCCAATCAGGATGAGTATTTTGTCTGTGATTCTCAAACATTTCTGAGGGAATACCTCATAGGTGAAAAAATACCTGGAACGATCTGTAATAAGCTAATCAAGAGAGAGATTGCAACTGCCCTATCCTTTCCAAAGGGATTGATTTATGAAGATGCTTATTATCATTTTGATTTGATCAAGTTGGCCAAGAAGTATGTGGTTAATACCAAACCCTATTATTACTATTTCCATAGAGGGGATAGTATTACGACTAAACCCTATGCAGAGAAGGATTTAGCCTATATTGATATCTATCAAAAATTCTATAATGAAGTTATGAAAAACTATCCGGACTTGAAAGATGTTGCTTTTTTCAGATTGGCTTATGCTCATTTCTTTATTCTGGATAAGATGTTGCTAGATGATCAGTATAAACAATTTGAAGCCTATTCCCAGATTCATCGTTTTTTAAAAGGCCATGCCTTTGCTATTGCTAGAAATCCAATTTTCCGTAAGGGAAGAAGAATTAGCGCTTTGGCTCTATTCATAAACATTTCCTTATACCGATTCTTATTACTGAAAAATATTGAAAAATCTAAAAAATTACATTAGAACGGGGGTGAGCAAGTGATTGATGGAAAACGATTATTATTTAGTTTGACCATAGTCAGCTATGCCTTGACGCTAGTAAGTGGAATTGTGTATCTGTTTAATAATAATAATGTTAGCTTGCTTTCTACTTTATTGTTCTTACTGGTTAGTAGCTTAATTGCCTGCTGGAATGATATCAAGTATTACTTAATCCATTTTATTTTCTATTTAACTATTTTTGTATTTCTGGTATCAAGACCGACCATTGATTATTTTAGGGATGGCGCTCTGGATACCTATCATCCGATAGCCTATCGCTTTGCCTTTATAGTCGTCATGGTTTCGATTCTGGGCTTGACCACAGGAGGCGTACTGGCTCGTTACTTCATAGCTAGGAAGAACATAAAAGTACCAAAGATAGGAAATTCTATAAAAGAGATTTATATCAAGCGGTTACGCTTTGTATCACTAGGAGTTTTTCTTCTAACCTATCCTTTCTATTTTATTCGCTTATTTGAACGGCTCCTGTATCGTCTGCAGACTTCCTACTATGCCTACTATGCAAATTTTGAAAGTAAACTTCCTTATTTTACCTACATTTTGTCTACCTTTACGGTCTATGCAATGTGTATGTATCTGGCAACCAAGCCAAAGAAATTGCAGGCGACAGCAGTGTTGGTATCCTTCATTGTAGCCAATACCATTCATTTGGCAATCGGGACACGAAATCCCTTTATTTTAAGTATTTTATTTGCTTTTGTTTATTACTTTATGCGGGAGCAAACTGAAAAGGGAAAATGGATTGGGTTTAAAGAAAAGTTAGCGATTTTTGTCGGTTCTCCTATTCTTATGTTAGCGATGGGAGTGCTCAATTATGTACGGGATAATGTCCAGGTTTCCCATACAGGTTTCTGGGATATCTTACTTGACTTTATCTATAAACAAGGGACTAGTTTTGGTGTTCTGGCTCGAGGTTTTCTATTTAACAGTAGCCTTCCTTACCGAGATTTACGCAATTTTACTTTTGGTCCTGTCATTGATTATTTTGCAAGAGGAAGTTTGGGGGCTATTTTCGGAGGAAAAGCCTTTGAACATACAACCAATAGTGTGGAGCTAGCTATTGATAGTAATAGTTATGCCCACAATCTATCCTATCTTGTTTTGAACAAGGAATACTTGAAAGGACATGGTATCGGAAGTAGTTATATCATGGAGTTGTATACAGACTATGGTATGATAGGAGTCTTTCTACTTAGTCTCTTACTCGGTATGCTATTTATAGCCATGTTGCAAGTAGCCTATCGCTCTAGAACAATCCTATTTGCCTTGTCCCTACTCATCTTGAATAATCTATTCTTTATGCCAAGAAGTAGCTTTTCAGAAAGTTTCTTCAATCTATTTACAATGCAATTCTGGGGAATTGTTCTTGTGATTATATTTGTAGCAAAAATGCTTACAAAAGAGAACCAGTATCTACTAAACAAAGGAGAAAAAAATCATGTTTGAACATTATTCAGTAGCGGATTTATTTGCAAATCTATACAAAAAACGAAAAGCAAATATTCTAGCTCTCATCGCTTTATTTGCTCTCATTGCTGTACCATTTACAATTAAAGCAGTTAAGAATAAAAATACTGTCAAAGACACAACAAGTTATTCAACTTATATCAGCTATAAAATTACCCCTCCAGAAGATTCAGCTAAAACGATTTTGAATCATCAAATTGGTGGTTATAGTGATTTCTACGGGAAATTGATTGATGGTAATTTAAATGGAGCTTATCTTTTCAATGATGTAGAGCCTAGTGAGTTGAAAAAAATTGCTAGTGAATTAGATACGACAGAGACAACCTTGAAAAATTCTACGAATGATTATTGGTGGAAAAAACTGACTGTCTACTATATGATTGACGATGCAGGGGTTGGTGTGAAAATTTTGACACCAAGTAAAGATGCTAATGACTTGTTGGAGCGAAAAATTGATGGATTGATTGAGAAATTTAAACACACTTATGCAAATGTAAAAATTGAAAAATTGGAAACCATCAACTCTAAAGAATTGAATGCAAACGGTGAGACAGCGCTTGGATTGAATGTGAAGAACTTGATTCTCCGTTTAGCTGTTATTGGAGTAGTTTGTGTGATTTTGGTTGTGATGGGAAATGTATTGGTTTATCTCTTTAATCCAACCATCAATAGAGCAGGTGATTTTTCTCAGTATCAAATTGATTTTGTAACAGAGATTACAACAATTGCCAACCTAGCAGATATCCTATCATACAAAAATGCTGGACAAGAATTAACAATCGTTAGCTCAAACAAAGCTATCCTAGATAAATTGAAACAAAATCAAGAGGCCTTAAAAGGAATGCATTTTGTGGATTTACAAGATGTACCATCTCTTTTGGAAAGAGATACAGTCCTTCTTGTTGAAGAGTATGGAGTGACTCGTTATAAGAAATTTGAACAAAGTCTTCAAATTCTTAGAAACTTAAATCGTTCTATCCTCGGTGTAGCAACCTTTAAATTATAAGCATTCTGATGTATCAGGTCTTCAAAGTTGGCTAAGAGTCGATTTTGAAGGCTTTTTCTATTTGTCATCAGAAATTTTCTTTTAGAGTCTGCTACAGAAAGACCCTGGGGAAAATCTAGCTTGATAGAGGAGCCTTCTTTTGATAAAATCGTAAAAATCTAGTATAATAGATAGAACTGAAAGTATGAGGTTACTAGCAATGAAAATGAAACAAATTAGTGATACTACTTTAAAAATCACGATGTCTTTAGAAGATTTGATGGATCGAGGAATGGAGATTGCTGACTTTCTTGTTCCTCAAGAAAAAACAGAAGAGTTCTTTTATGCTATCTTGGATGAGTTAGAGATGCCTGATAGCTTTCTAGATACAGGCATGTTGAGCTTCCGTGTAACTCCAAAACCTGATAAGGTAGATGTCTTTGTAACCAAATCAAAGATTGACCAAAATCTAGATTTTGAAGACTTATCGGATTTGCCAGACATGGAAGAATTGGCTCAAATGTCGCCAGATGAATTTATCAAAACCTTGGAAAAAAGTATCGCAGACAAAACAAAGGATGATATCGAAGCCATTCAATCTCTAGAGCAAGTCGAAGCCAAGGAAGAAGAGCAGGAGCAGGCTGAACAAGAAGCTGAGAGCAAGAAAGAACCTTACATCTACTACATCCTTTCTTTTGCTAAGTTGGCTGACTTGGTTGCTTTTGCTAAGACAGTGACTTTTGAGATGGAAACTTCTGAACTCTACAAGATGAATGAACGCTATTATTTGACCATTTTAGTGGATATTGAAAATCATCCAAGTCCATATCCAGCTTGGCTGTTGGCCCGTATGCGCGAGTTTGCGGATGATAGTGACATCAGTCGTTCAGTCTTGCAAGAGTATGGTCAAGTCTTGATGAATCACGATGCAGTACTTAATCTGCAAAAGATTGGATAATCCTTTCTGGAAAGCTATTTCTAGATTTTGAGAAGAGCGAATCGTCTGATTCGTTTTTTCTTTTCTAGATTGAAATAGTGATTTACTATAATAGGAATTTTCACAAAATTCTGTTATAATGGCTATATTAGAAAATTTCGAGGAGACAAACATGACAGTTAAAATTGCTTTACTAGGATTTGGTACCGTTGCAAGTGGTGTGCCTTTCCTCCTAAAGGAAAATGGAGAAAAAATCAATCAATCAGCACATTCAGAGATTGAAGTTGCTAAGGTGTTGGTCAAGGATGAAGATGAGAAAAATCGCTTGCTTACAGCAGGGAATGACTTTAACTTTGTAACCAATGTGGATGACATTTTGTCAGATCAAGACATTACGATTGTAGTGGAATTGATGGGGCGTATCGAACCTGCTAAGACCTTTATCACTCGTGCCTTGGAAGCTGGAAAACACGTTGTTACTGCTAACAAGGACCTTTTGGCTGTCCATGGTGCAGAATTGTTAGAAATCGCTAAAGCTAACAAGGTAGCACTTTACTATGAAGCAGCAGTAGCTGGTGGGATTCCAATTCTTCGTACTTTGGCAAATTCCTTGGCTTCTGATAAAATTACGCGTGTGCTTGGAGTAGTCAACGGAACGTCCAACTTCATGATGACCAAGATGGTGGAAGAAGGCTGGTCTTACGATGATGCTCTTGCGGAAGCACAAAGACTAGGATTTGCAGAAAGTGACCCGACAAATGACGTAGATGGGATTGATGCAGCCTACAAGATGGTGATTTTGAGCCAATTTGCTTTTGGCATGAAGGTTGCCTTTGACGATGTGGCCCACAAGGGAATTCGTAACATCACACCTGAAGATGTAGCTGTAGCTCAAGAGCTTGGTTATGTAGTGAAATTGGTTGGTTCAATCGAGGAAACTCCTTCAGGTATTGCTGCAGAAGTAACTCCAACCTTCCTTCCTAAAGCGCATCCACTTGCCAGTGTGAATGGGGTAATGAACGCTGTTTTTGTAGAATCTATCGGTATTGGTGAGTCTATGTACTACGGACCAGGTGCAGGCCAAAAACCAACTGCAACAAGTGTTGTGGCAGACATTGTCCGTATCGTTCGTCGCTTGAATGATGGTACCATTGGCAAAGACTTCAACGAATATAGCCGTGACTTGGTCTTGGCAAATCCAGAGGATGTCAAAGCAAATTACTACTTCTCAATCTTGGCACCAGACTCAAAAGGTCAGGTCTTGAAGTTGGCTGAAATCTTCAATGCCCAAGAAATTTCCTTTAAGCAAATTCTCCAAGATGGAAAAGATGGTGACAAGGCGCGTGTCGTTATCATCACACACAAGATTAATAAAGCCCAGCTTGAAAATGTTTCAGCTGAATTGAAGAAGGTTTCAGAATTTGACCTCTTGAATACCTTCAAGGTGCTAGGAGAATAAGATGAAGATTATTGTACCTGCAACCAGTGCCAATATCGGGCCAGGTTTTGACTCGGTCGGTGTAGCTGTAACCAAGTATCTTCAAATAGAGGTCTGTGAAGAACGAGATGAGTGGCTGATTGAACACCAGATTGGCAAATGGATTCCACATGACGAGCGCAATCTCTTGCTCAAAATCGCTTTGCAAATTGTACCAGACCTGCAACCAAAACGTTTGAAAATGACCAGTGATGTTCCCTTGGCGCGTGGTTTGGGTTCTTCTAGCTCGGTTATCGTTGCTGGGATTGAACTAGCCAATCAATTGGGGCAACTCAACTTGTCAGACCATGAAAAATTGCAGTTAGCGACTAAGATTGAAGGCCATCCTGACAATGTGGCTCCAGCCATTTATGGTAATCTCGTTATTGCAAGCTCTGTTGATGGACAAGTTTCAGCTATTGTAGCAGACTTCCCAGAGTGTGATTTCCTAGCCTACATTCCAAACTATGAATTGCGTACTAGAGACAGCCGTGGTGTCTTGCCTAAGAAATTGTCTTACAAGGAAGCTGTTGCGGCTAGTTCTATCGCCAATGTGGCGGTTGCAGCCTTGTTGGCAGGAGACATGGTGACCGCTGGACAAGCAATCGAGGGAGACCTCTTCCACGAGCGCTATCGTCAGGACTTGGTGAGAGAATTTGCTTCGATTAAGCAAGTGGCCAAAGAAAATGGTGCCTATGCAACCTATCTCTCTGGTGCTGGGCCGACAGTTATGGTTTTGGCTTCTCATGACAAGATGCCAACGATTAAGGCTGAATTGGAAAAGCAACCCTTCAAAGGAAAACTTCATGACTTGAAGGTTGATACCCAAGGTGTCCGTGTCGAAGCAAAATAAAGAATAGAAGATAGGATGGGGAAACTCTCGACTAGGGGCCTTCCTATCCTTTTTTTGAAAAGAAGTTTATACTCAATGAAAATCAAAGAGCAAACTAGGAAACTAGCCGCAGGTTGCTCAAAGCACTGCTTTGAGGTTGTAGATAAGACTGACGAAGTCAGCTCAAAACACTGTTTTGAGGTTGTGGATAGAACTGACGAAGTTAGCTCAAAATACTGTTTTGAGGTTGCAGATGTAAGGTGACGTGGTTTGAAGAGATTTTCGAAGAGTATTAGTTAAAAACTTGATAAAGGAGAAATAAAGATGA